>NZ_JBMFRG010000027.1:0-27513 GCF_049968175.1 Dissulfurimicrobium sp. | reverse complement strand
CCGCCTAAAAAAACTGTTTCCCGCACACCGGCCATGTGCTATCCTCGCCTTCTTAAGAGACAATGGAGGTGAGAAGGCATGGAAAAACAAGTAGCCATTTATAGGACACCTTTGAAACGTCTGATGAGGATCAGGGCGGTCCTGAGGGCGCGGGTACTAGACGCCTTCCTGGTCACATCCCCGGAAAACCGCCGTTATTTGAGTGGATTTACAGCGGAAGACGCTGCAATAAACGAATCGTCGGGTGCACTCTTTATTACGCCCGCTGAGGCCGTAGTGCTTACCGACGGCCGCTATGGGGCCCAGGCGGGGCTTGATTGCCCTGGCTGGCGGGTGTTTATATATCAAAAAGGCCTTAAAGAGGCCGTTAAGAGGTTGACTGACGGGACCAAGGTCAAGAGGGTTGCCTACGAACCTGAATATATTACCTGTGCAGGCCTCGACTCCTTAAAAAAGACCTGCCCACAAATCGACTTTGTACCTCTTCAAGGCAGGATAGAGACGATGCGGGCTGTTAAATCGCCGGAAGAGCTTGGGTTCATAAAGGCGGCGATCTCTGCGGCTGAAGATGTATTTGAAGAGATTTCCAGCTCCATACGCCCGGGCATGACCGAAAAAGAAATCGCCTTGCGCATTGTTGAAGGCCTTTCAAGGCGTGCAGACGGCCCGTCATTCCCCCCGATCGTGGCCTCCGGCCCGAACGGGGCGCTTCCACATGCAATCCCTGCAGAAAGACCGATACGCGAAGGCGAGCCCATTATTATAGACATGGGGGCGAGGCTAGACGGTTATTCATCCGACATGACACGGACGATATTTATCGGACAGCCACGGCCGCCCTTTAAAGAGATATACAAGATGGTGAGAAAGGCCCAGATAGCGGCACAAGACACGATCAGGGCGGGCATGGCGGCAAACGCGGTCGACAAGACGGCCCGCGACATAATAAATGCAGCAGGTTATGGCCAGATGTTCAACCATTCCCTCGGCCACGGCATAGGTCTTGCGGTCCATGAGGCCCCGGTCCTGTCACCGAGGGCCAAGAAGACCTTAAAACCTGGCATGGTGGTGACCATCGAACCGGGCATATACCTTCCAGGTCAAGGCGGGGTCAGGCTTGAAAACATGGTCTATGTAGAAGAGAGGGGCAGACTGGTCTTGAGCAGAGACGAATGGTTCTATGACTTTTAATTCAAGACGCTAGATCGCACATGACCGACAAAGACCAGGGGCGACACAATCCATTTAAAGAATTGAGTCTTACCGAGCATCTCGCCGAGCTGAGACGCCGCATAGTAGTATCACTTATCGCCGTCGCTATATGTTCAACACTGTCTTACGCCTTCATAGAACCTATATTCGCCGTGCTTGCGAGGCCGATCGAGGCAGTGCTACCGCCAGGAACGTCACTTATATTCACCTCATACCCTGAAGCGTTCTTTATATATCTAAAGCTCGCCATCACGTGCGGCGTCTTCCTTGCAAGCCCGATTATTATCTATGAGATATGGGCATTCGTGGTCCCAGGTCTCTATGAACATGAAAAACGCCTCGCTCTGCCATTCGTCCTCCTCTCAACCGCATTCTTTGTTGGAGGGGGGCTGTTCGGCTACTTTGTGGCCTTCCCGACGGCCTTCAAGTTTCTGGCAAGCTACGGCAATAAGTACCTGCGTCTCATGCCCAATGTAAGCGAGTACTTCAGCCTTACGATCCATCTGCTCATAGGCTTCGGGATCGCCTTTGAACTGCCCGTCTTTATAGCCCTCCTAGGGGTTGTCGGCATAATAGATGCAAAAATGCTCCAAAGAAACCGCAAGTATGCTATTCTCATAAACTTCATCCTGGCGGCCGTTCTCACCCCGACACCAGATATATTGAACCAATTTATGCTCGCCGTCCCGCTCATGCTGCTCTACGAGATAAGCATCGTCCTTGTCTGGCTCATAGGCAAAAGGGGGCGTTAGTCCCGCCTCATCCGTGGGTCCAGCGCATCCCTCAGCCCTTCGCCCAAGAGATTAAATCCAAGGACCGTGATTAAAATGGCAAGGCCTGGAAATACCGAAAGCCACCAGGCCACATCAAGGTTGTCCTTGCCCTCCGCCAGCATGTTGCCCCAACTGGGTGTAGGCGGCTGTACCCCTATACCGAGAAAACTGAGCGCGCTCTCCGTTAAGATAGCCCCACCGATTCCAAGGGTGGCCGAGACAAGTATCGGGGCTATGGCGTTCGGGAGTATGTGCGAAAAGACTATCCTCATATCTGATGCCCCGGAGAGTCTGGCTGCAAGTACAAAATCGCGCTCTTTAAGCGACAGGAACTCCGCCCGCACGAGACGCGCGACGCCCATCCACCCGGTCAAGCCTATTACAGCCATTATATTGAAAATAGATGGCTCAAGAAAGGCTATCACGGCCATTATTAGAAATATCGCCGGGAAACAGAGCATTATATCCACAAGGCGCATGATAACTACATCGATCAGCCCGCCATAATAACCTGATAACGCCCCAAGGGCCACTCCGATGAGGGTTGAAAGCCCTACGGCCACAATGCCGACGACAAGCGATATCCTGGCGCCATAGATCAACCTCGAAAGACAATCGCGCCCGAGGGTATCCGTACCAAGAAGATGCGCCCTTGAAGGCGGCTCAAGTATGTGCCAGGTGTCTATGGCCTGGGGGTCATAAGGAGATATGACAGAGGAAAAGACAGCTGTGACTGCAAGACATCCAATGATCAGGAGACCGGCCACAGCAAGGGGATTTCTAAAAAAACTGGCCCATAAACCGCGCCTGACGCTGGATGCCTTGCTTTTTGCAGCCCTATCCGCCATGCGCACCGGTCCTTATCCTCGGGTCGGCAAGGCCATAGCCTATATCTGCAAGGAGATTCCCAATGAGCGTAAGGATGGAGACTATCACGAGGTTCCCCATTAGAACCGGGTAATCTCTGGACATGACGCTCGCCCACATGAGCTGACCTATGCCTGGAATGGCGAATATGGACTCAAAGATGACACTTCCACCGATAAGCCCCGGAAGCGACAACCCAAGTATGGTGATCAAGGGCAACAGCGCATTTCTCAAGGCATGCCGATAGATGACCGTCCTTTCTGGCAGGCCTTTTGCCCTTGCCGTCATGATGTAGTCCTGCCTCAGGACCTCGAGCATGGAAGAACGCACGTAACGCGAGATACCTGCGAGCCCGCCAAGGGCCGAGACCAGCACCGGCAGAAAGAGATGCCGCGACCAGTCGACGACCTTTTCAAGGATAGTCATATCCTGATAACCCATAAGGCTGTGAAGGCCGGAGATCGGCAGCCAACCCAACTCCACGCCGAAACACAACATCATGAGCAGGGCCACCCAGAAAGACGGGGCTGCATAAAACAAGAATATGACGACGGTCGTCACTTTGTCGAAGGTCCCGCCCTGCCTCACGGCCGAAGCCACGCCAAGCGGGATGGCGACAAGCAGGATGAGTCCGAGGGAGAGGGTGTTTATAAGTATCGTCACCGGCAGCCTTTCTTTTATCTTCTGCCACACAGGAGCCCGATCCGGCGCAAACGACCTCCCAAGATCGAGATGGGCGAGTCCGTTGAGCCAGCGCCAGTACTGGACGTATATGGGCTTATCGAGGCCGTACTGAACCCTCAGTCTCTCCCGCATCTCCGGGGTCATCTTGGGGTTGAGATCGGCCTGTACACCTATAGGCTCTCCTGGGGCAAGGTGCATGACGATGAACGAAATGACCGTTATCCCGAAAAACGTCGGGACCAGCACAGCCAACCTCTTGATCAAGTATTTCACAACTGCCATATCATCATCCTCATGGCTATCTGGTCATGTATATCTGCTCATTTTTCGGCACCCACCACCTGATGAAATTGTAACTTATGCCCGACGGCGACGGCTCGACCCCTTTGAACCTCTTACTGATAACAGGGAGGGCCATCGGCACGTACAAAAATACATACGGCTGATCGTCTGCCAGTATCTCCTGCACCCGATCATATATCTCTTTCCGCTTTTCCCTGTCAAAGGTGTGCCGGCCCTGCACAAGCAACGTGTCAAGCTCAGGGTTTTTATAGCCGATAAAGTTCAGCTCCTTCGGTCCTGTCTTTGAAGAATGAAATATATCATAGATGTCAGGGTCCTGCCCTGTAGTCCATCCAAGAATGACCGCCTCGAAACGGCGCTTGTCTATAAAGTCATTTATAAGGGCGGTCCATTCGACAGACCTTATCTTCATCTCAATCCCTATCTGCCTAAGACGATATTGAATGATTTGGGCAGTGGCCTCGCGCACGCCGTTTCCCTGATTTGTCAAGACGGTGAAGGAAAACGGGCGGCCGTCCTTGTCAAGTATCCCGTCTCCATCTGTATCCCTCCACCCCGCCTCGGCCAAAAGCCTGCGGGCCTTTGCCGGGTTGTAAGGATAACGCCTGACATTCGGGTTATAGAACCAGGCGTCCGGCTTGTAAGGCCCGGTTGCAGCAACCCCATAGCCCAGAAGCACCCCCCGGATCAGTTCATCCTTGTCTATGGCGTATGCAATCGCCTGGCGCACGCGCCTGTCCTTAAACAACGGAGACCTCAGATTAAAGCCAAGATATGTATATGAAAAAGACAGGTACTTGTATTTTTTAAAATTATTTTTGAAAAATTCCGTCTCTGTCTGTCTTTTATATTGAATCGGGGAGAGGCCCATCCAGTCAAGCCCGCCGCTTTTGAGCTCGAGGAACATGGTGGCCGGATCAGGGATTATGCGCATGAGATAGCGGTCCAAACACGGCCTGCCCTCAAAATAGTCAGGATTCGCCTCAAGGACTATCTTCTCTTGGGTCCTCCATTCCTTGAGCATGAATGGACCGGTCCCAACCGGCTTGCGCGCAAGTGGGCTCTTCGTGATGTCTTTGCCCTCCAAGAGGTGTTTCGGCAGCACCACTATATCGCCCCACGAGCTCAGGGCAGGCGCAAACGGTTCTTTATATGTGACACGGACGGTATAGGGATCAGGCGCCTCAATGGACTTCACCTCCATGAAATCCCCTGCGTATGGGGTCGGTGTCTTGGGATCAGTTATCAGCTTGAATCCGAAGATCACGTCATCGGCGGTAAATGGAACGCCGTCCTGCCACTTCACGCCTTTTCTGAGGTGGAAGGTGATCACGAGACCATCATGCGAGATATCCCACGACTTGGCCAAATCGCCGACAAGGTTCAGGTTTTTATCGTATTTAACAAGCCCGTTATAGACAAAACCGGCTATCTCATGTGAGGTTGCATCTGAGGCAAGCATTGGGATAAGGGTCGAGGCATCCCCTATGGAACCGACGACTATGGTATCCCCATAGTAGGGACACTTGTCCACGGCCAACGCATCCAGGCACATGACGACAATGAACAGGGCTGCAAGAAACAGCAATCCTGAAAGGCGTTTCATATCCACCGCCCCATGGCTACAATCTCTTAAGTCTTGCCTTGAGCGCCTCCACACAATCGTACGGCACACACAACCCGCCCCTGCCTCTTCCTATGGCTATCTGGGGCTTAGCGCTCCCATGATAGTCGCTCCCGCCTGTAGCGACAAGCCCGTATTTGGAGGCGATTGCAAGGCATGTCTTTGTAAAATCCAAGGAATGTTCGCTGTAATAACACTCCATACCGTCCAGGCCTTTCGACGCCAAACGGCCTACCAGCGCATCAAACCCAGCTTCATCCTCGCATGCAAGACTTATGGGATGGGCGAGCACAGCAAGCCCACCGGCCGCATGGATGGCGTCCACGGCCTCTTTGGGCGACAGTATGGACTTAGGTACATAGGCAGACGCACCTTTTTTGAGAAATCTCGCAAAGGCCTCACCTGTCGAGCCTACATACCCATGTCTGACCATCGCCTTTGCGATATGCGGCCTTCCTATCTGACCGCCTCCTGACATATCCTCGAGCTCTTTCAGTGACAAAGGTTTGCCCATTTGGGCAAGGCGCTCAAGGATAAGTGGGTTACGTTTCGCTCTTGCCGCCTGGACCCTTTCAAGCACCTCGTTTAAGGAGGCTGAATCCGCATCGATATAATAGCCTAGCATATGCATATCGCCTTTAGCTATATTGGCATTGACGCTGAGCTCAACCCCCGGCAAGACCTCGATCCCTGCCTTATGGCCGGCCTCTATGGCGCTATCAAGTCCACTAACAGTATCGTGATCCGTAATGGCCACCGCCTTGAGTCCGGCCGCAGCCGCAAGACGTATAAGGTCTTCCGGCCTGTCAGAACCGTCCGACGCAGTAGTATGTGTATGAAGGTCGCAGCATCCGATTGCATCCATTTTCTCCCCCATGTCTTTATCCAAAATGGTCATGATCAGACTGAATAGTCATTCGGCTAAAAGTTGTATTGAAATCGTCAAAAAATTTCTATGCAACCTTCTTTAAAATACCACAAAAATCTTCATGCAGCCGCCTTTTTAGGGTTGACAAAAAATGCACAAAGATATTATAAGAATAAACTATGTAGAAAAGTATTTTACCGAATGATCATTCATTTTTTTTGAATCGCAAGGTTTTTAAGGAGATATCAAGCAGGTTAATTTTTGTTATATTATATTCCATCAAGGAGGGAGAATTAAATGGCAGATGTCAAGAAACATGACACCCCGATGGTCGACGAGCTAAAAAAGGGCCGGTGGCCGAGCTTTGTCGACGACATTGAGCAAAAAGGTCTAAAGGGCAAGCAGGAGTGTCTCGATCTCCTCGGACAGCTCGAGCTATCTTACAAACACAAAGAGACCCACTGGAAACATGGCGGGATCGTCGGCGTGTTCGGCTACGGCGGCGGGGTCATTGGGCGTTACTCAGACGTACCAGAGATGTTCCCAACCATAGCCCACTTTCACACCCTGCGCGTCAATCAACCTGCAAGCAAGTTCTATTCCTCGGCTTATCTCAGAAAACTCTGCGAGATGTGGGACCACAGAGGAAGCGGCATGACCAACCTCCACGGCTCAACAGGAGACCTGATCCTACTTGGCACCAAGACAGATCAGCTCGAGCCCATCTTTTACGATCTTACCCATCAGATGAGTGTGGACCTCGGCGGATCGGGCTCCAACCTCCGCACCCCTGCCTGCTGTATAGGCAAAGCGCGTTGCGAATACTCCTGTATAGACACACAGGCCATCTGTTATGACCTGACACAGACGTATCAGGATGAACTGCACAGGCCGGCCTTCCCCTACAAATACAAGTTCAAGATCTCTGGTTGCGCCAATGACTGCGTGGCCGCCATTGCCAGGTCTGACTGCGCCATCATCGGGACATGGAAAGACGACATCCGCATCGACCAGGCGGCTGTAAAGGCTTATATAGGCGGCGAGCTCAAACCGAATGCCGGGGCACACAGCGACAAAGACTGGGGAAAATTCGACATTCAGAAAGAGGTCATTGATCGCTGCCCGACAAACTGCATGTGGATGGAAGGCGACAAGCTCAAGATAGACAACCGCGAATGCACACGCTGTATGCACTGTATCAACGTTATGCCTGCTGCCCTCCGCCCAGGCACCGATACAGGTGCCACCATACTTCTAGGCGCCAAGGCACCTATCCTCGAAGGCGCCCAGCTTGCCACCCTGGCCATACCATTCATCAGAATGGAGGCCCCTTATGATGAACTAAAAGACTTTATAGGCAAGATATGGGATTGGTGGATGGAGGAAGGCAAAAACCGCGAGCGCTCAGGCGAACTTATCCAGCGCCAGTCCATACAGGAACTGCTGCGCCGTACAGGCCTCAAGGCCATACCGCAGATGGTCAAGGAGCCGCGTTCCAACCCGTATGTCTTCTGGAGTGCAGAAGAGGTCGAAGGTGGATGGAAACGCGACCTTGCGGAATTCCGTAAGAGACATGCAGCATAATTTGATAAGGAGGCGAGACATAGTATGAATGAGTATCTTGAGAAGCAAAAAGAACTGTATGGAGACAATCCGGGGTTTGATATCTCAGAGGCGGTGTCCAAGCCCTACGATAAAGAACTGGCGGGAAAGCTCTATGACCCCAAAAAACCGATGCAAAACCGTATCACAGACATAGGACCGCCGCACTATTTCCAGTTCATGCCGCCGGTTATCCAAAAGAACTACGGCAAATGGAAGGTGCATGAGATAATAGAACCCGGCGTTATTAAATATACAAGCGAGACAGGGGATGTCTGTTTTGCCGTACGTTGCGGATCCGCCCGTCTGATCACCACCGATCTCATAAGAGAAGTGGCCGATATAGCAGACAAATATTGCGACGGTTCGGTCCGCTGGACCACCCGTAACAATATCGAGTTTCATGTGACCTCCGAAGAAAAGCTGCGTGCCCTAAAAGACGACCTTAAGGGTCGCAAATTCCCTGGCGGGTCATACAAGTTCCCGATAGGCGGCACAGGGGCGTGCGTGACCAACATCGTGCACACCCAGGGCTGGGTGCATTGCCATACGCCGGCCATCGATGCATCGGGCGTGGTAAAAGCAGTAATGGATGAGCTCTACGACTACTTCGGCAGCCACAAGCTCCCTGCCCAGGTGAGGATCGCCCTTGCCTGCTGTCTCAATATGTGCGGCGCGGTCCACTGCTCCGATATCGCTATCCTAGGTATCCACCGCAAACCGCCGCTTATTGAAGACGAACGCATCACCGGCGTCTGCGAGATACCTCTTGCCGTTGCAGCCTGCCCTCTCGGTGCCATCAAGCCCGTTACGGTGGAGGTCAATGGTGAGAAGAAAAAGACCGTCAGGGTCAATGAAGAACGCTGCATGTTCTGCGGCAACTGCTACACCATGTGCCCTGCCATGCCGCTTGCAGACGGCCAGGGCGACGGTATTGCAATTTTAGTGGGTGGCAAGATATCAAACCGTATCACCGCCCCGAAATTCTCAAAACTCATCATCCCATATATACCCAATGAGCCGCCGCGTTGGCCGACTACGGTAAAGACGGTAAAACACATCCTTGAAGTCTACGCTGCCAATGCAAATAAATATGAACGGCTGGGTGAATGGGCTGAGAGGATCGGCTGGGAACGCTTCTTTGAGAAATGCGATATCCCGTTCACAGACAAATCAATTGATGATTATCGTTTGGCATACACCACATACCACACAACAACACAGTTCAAGTGGAGTGTGCATACCGATAACCTCTAATAAAAAGGGGGGTACTAAAATGGCAGTAGATAAAGAAGAACTCAAACGGAAACTCGTAGAGTACGCCACAAAAAAAGCTGCATTCAAGTCAAAGATGTATATAAAAGACCTATATGCAGCGATGCCTGAGGCGTCGCCCCGCGAGGTAAAAAACGCGGCAAACGAACTGGTAAGAGAAGGAAAGCTTGAATTCTTCTCGTCAGGGAGCACCGTAATGTATGGAGTGCCTGGCTTCGGCAAGGGAACCGAAGAGGCCTTCGAGTAGAAAAATGGTTGTAGAGGCCGCAAAGACCCTTAAGGGTACCCGCCCTTAAGGGTCTTTTTCATTAAAGGTGCGGCGATATCCTTGAGAGGCCTTCCAAAGAAAAAATCCATGACGGTCGCCTCTATTCCGAAAAACTCAATAAATTCCCTGCGGAAGGTGTTGTCAAGGTCTATTTTTTCATCGATCTTATACAGGGCGGCACTGCCCCCTAACGGGATCGTCGAGGTAAACAATTCAATGAATGCCGCTGCTGAGAATCTCGCCTCATAGGAAGATATGACCTCATAAAGAAACGATCCTTCTGGTATGACCGCACTTCTTGAGAGTACATCGTGCATAAATAATCTTATAGAATCCTCTGGATGCCAACACTTTAAGACTCGACACTCCAGGGGACGGTTTTCATAGATATTGCACGCCTTGGCCGCAGGATCGAAGAATTTGCAGGCCCACGAGCCAGGTACACCCTTTATCTTCACCAATTCTATCGGAGTCTGAACTATAATACCTTTAACTGGATCACGTATTGGCTCACCTGCCCTTATAGTAAAAAGATCTCCTGGTTGCAGTACACCGTCATTAAGAAGGCAGACATCTTCTTGATGAAGGGTCGGACCGCCCTTTATACAGCACTGACCGCAGCGGATACATGATGTCCTGATGTTATCGCCGTTCATTCATCATCGCGCGCCTTGCATTTGACGATTTTTGCTTAGCCATCGTATAATAGTTTTTTACGAGACCATCAACTTTTCAAGGCCCTTTTGAAGTATAGATGCACGCTCCTTTGATCCCATTTCGCTGTAGATCTTGTGCGCAAGCCTATACGCATCAATTGCACTTGGGATGTCACCCTGCCTCTGATATATATCGCCTATGCCTGTTAGATAGAATGCGGCACGGGAGGCGTCGCCGAGCGATTCGACCAATTCAAGGGCAAAGAAAAGATAGGGCAAGGCCTTATCCGGTTCGTTATCAGCCCTGTAAATATCTATTATCTTCTCTGCAAGCAAGACCTTGCCTATATCATCGCCTCCCTTTTCACATATGGCCATGGCCCTCTGATAAAGGGGTATGGCGGCCTTGAAGTTTCCCCGCTGTACGTGAAGATCAGCAAGCTTCTCACATGTATTTGCTATTTCAACATGTCTACCTTGGTCTTCGAATCTCTTCAATGCCTCTTCAAGCTTTAAAATGGCATCAAGTGACATCCCTCTGCCCATCAGCACGGCAGCCTCCCTATAAAGCTCAACAGCCTCGTCCGAACGGACAGGATCGCCGCCGTTTTTTATTTTACCCGCGTCTTCATCCATATATTTATCACCCCCATTAATACCATATATATTCGACAAGGCCTCCCTTGCGATACGACCGACTGTGGTCTTGATAAGCATCTCGCCGTCAAAGAGATCGACTGTCTCCTCGTCCATTACCATCCTTTCAATGGCCGATGCAGCCTCTGCGGCCTTAATCCGACCAAGCGCCCATGCAGCATGGCCGCGCACGTTTGGATCTGGATCTTCAAGAAAATTAAAGATCGAGAAAAAGGCGTTGGACCTTACAAGCTTGGGGTGCTGGCCGCCGATACGTCCCATGGCCCAAAAGATCGCAGGTCTGGACGGCGGGTCATTCAGAAGTCCGAGCAGGTGCCTTATAAATGAACCATAAACGCCCGGCCTGAGCCTTATGACCTCGCCCAACGTCTCTATCGCGCCCCAATTGGCAGCAGCAGAGTCATTACATGCGTACAAAAGCGTGCGCACCATATTGCCTGCGACAGAAGGACGATCGTCTGCCAAGCGTCCTATCACAGCTCCAAGCGCCATAACAGCATTCCATCTCAAACGGATGTCAGCGGCATAGAGAAGGCGTTGCACCTTTCTTATGACAAGAGGATCGTGGACCGCGGCTAACGATAGCTCTTCAATGCGCCCATCGCGCACTAGGTTGTCAACATCCCCTTTTGAGTATCTTGCGCTGGCTGTCTGAAATCCGCCATGAATACGATCTCCTTTTTCTTGCACACCCCTGGTTTGATCGTCTATTGCACCGAAGGAACCCCTGCCCCTTGAGATGACATCTCTAAGATCAGGCTTCAGGCGGATAAAAGTCAACACCCCCTTGACCCGTTTCCCTTCTTTTGTGCGCCCTGTGGGCTCAACTAGATTGGACTCGATATCATAACCCTCCAACAGGGCGTCTTCATAATCCTCCCCTGGCATAAGCCCCCAGGCCATATCCCAATCGTCCCCACAGGCAAAACCGAGCGCCTCCATAAAGGCTGCGCCTAGATTATGACCCGTTATATCGTGCACATAGACAGCTGTACATTGGCAGACCCCGAATTCGAAATCCGCAAACCTCCTGGGCTCCCTTGTCTTGGGGCGGACTATCAATCTGTCACATAGCGGGCATCTGGCCTCAGTTGCACCGCCAGTTGCAAAATTTGCCATAAAGCAGCCTATCCTCGTTGCGTCCTGGCCTTCTCAGAGACCAGCTCCACAAACTGCTGATGGACAGGATAGCCGTATCTGCACGCCTCTTCGAGGTGCCCCATGGCTGACTTGTAATCACCTTTATTATAATACGCTACGGCAAGGTTATTATGTGCAAGGCCAAAAGAAGGGGCCAGACTAACGGCCTTCTTGCCGGCGCTTATCGCCTTGTCCAGCTCATCTTTCTCGATATAGACCGTAACAAGGTTCGTCCAGACCGTAACCATATCAGAGTTGATTTCCAGGGCCCTTGTCAAATAATGCGCAGCTTCATCCCAATTTTTTAGCTGAATATATGCAGAACCTATGTTTGCCAACGCCTCTGCAGACATCGGGTACGCCTCTAGGGCCTTTTTGTTTTCCTCTATCCCCTTATCAAATTCCCCCATCTGAAAATACAGGGAACCAAGGTTGACCCTTATCTCAAAGGACAATGGATCTATCTCAAGCGCATGCCTGAAGGCCCTGACAGCGTCTTCGAACCTGCCTGAACGCCAATAGCTAAGGCCGAGCCTGTGGGCGGCGATCACCGACCTTGGATTCTTTTCGAATTCCCCTTCAAGGGTCTGTATGATATCATGTGTCTCACCGGATGAAACAGGGGGCATTGCCATGCATCTCTCCTTATTGCATTTTTATCTTGTAATTTGTTCCATAATCTAACCCAAATATATCGGAAGGCAAATATATGGGCGGCGATTCTATTGAGAAACGGCAAAAAAAACATCTCACCTGTATATTCTGCGGCGGTCCGGCGGAGATTAAGGGCAGATGAGCACATGCAAGGGTAGTCTGCAGGTCTTGCGGGCAAGAAAAACCGGCTTCTTTTTACAGGGATCAGATTGATGACCTCAAGGAACAGATATGCATCGGCCTCCCGGAAGAAGAAAACAGCGCTATAACCCATTGCCCAAAGCCTTGCGACACAAATCGATATAACCACTGAATCTGTCAGAGTCCTTAAATGGGGCCAGGTACAAAAGGGCGTCTTCATATCTTCCAAGATTCATCATGCTTGTCGCAATACATAGACTCAGGTCTTCAGAGCCTGGGAAATGAACCAGGCCCTCCAATGCAACCCTTATGGAACCCTTAAGGTCACCCTCCCTTTGTTTGAGCGCAGACAGCCCAAGATATGCCCTGTGATTAGGGTGGTAGCCCAGCGCACGTTCAAAAAGAACGGCTGCAACACTGTCTTTTTCTAACACCTGATCGATCTTTGAATAATCGCCATGACTGAAGGTCATGGCCAACCTGGATAAAAAATCGGCATGGAGTGAATAAAGGCCCGGATCATCTTTTAATTCAACATTCAATGCATAATTGTGGAGATTGCCGTAAAAATGGGATCTCAAACGCCTGCCGAACGACAATATGTCTTCTGCTGTAAGGCTATGGTCGATCTCGAAATACATTATATCTTCAATACGGTTTAACCATATATCATCCGACACCCCTGTCTTTTTTACAAAATCCTCATAAAGCCTGGTACCAGGAAACAGATCAAGGATATAAAAGATTATGCTAAGCGGCTTAATCTCATCAATCAGGTCTATCGTCTCCTGGATGGTCTGCTGCGTCTCACCAGGACAGCCATAAATAAAATAGGCCCTAGCCAGTATACCGTAACTTGTCGTCAGGGTAAAAGCCCTTTTTATGTCTTGCAACTTTATGTCTTTATTGAGTCTATTTCTTATTTCAGCCGAACCGCTCTCTACGCCGTAACTTATCTGTATACAGCCCGCTCTTCTCATCCAATAAAGTACCTTTTCATCTACGTAATCCACCCTTGATATCGCAACCCATCTGATATCAAGAGCTAATTCCAATATCTTTTTACAGATCTGGATCACCCTGATCTTGTCAAGGGTAAATGTGTCATCGGAAAAATAGAAAAAACGGACCCCTTTTTCATACAAAAGCGACAGCTGCTCCACAAAATAATCGGGCGAATGAAACCTTACCCTTCTCTTCCAAAACCTAGGTGAGCCGCAAAAGGTGCAGTTCCATGGACACCCCCTAGAGGAGACAACATGCTCGAATGTAAAATATCTTGCAGGGTTCGGCAGCATGTCTATATCCTCAATAAATTTTTGATCACCAGTGCTGATGGCATTGCCGTCACAACGAAAGGCCAAACCTTTTATGTCTCCCAGTCCGCCATGCGCCTTTCCATATTCAATCCTCTCGATCAGGCGCAAAAACGTAATCTCACCCTCACCCTTGATCACAAAATCGACCTCTGGATAGTTTTCAAGGATATGCCTCCATAAAAATGTTGCGCCAGGACCGCCGAATACAACCTTTATATCCGGGAAGAGCCTCTTTGCCACCCTAGCCATATCGATACCGCCCCATCTGTTGGCATGAAATATCGAAAATCCGATGATGTCAGGCTGCTTTTCCTGCAAAATCTTTTCATATATTTCAACTTGGCCTTTTATCTCATGGAAATTCAATATCTCGACATCGATACCCCTTTCCTTCAAGACCGCACCGATATAATAAAGCCCTATAGGAACGGCTCTTATGTCATAATCAATAACCCTTTGATCGAGAAAATGTGGATAGATGAGCAGTACCTTCATAGAAAAACTTCTTTCATCGTTTTAATAAAAAAGGCTGATCCCTTTTGGGATCAGCCTTAAACAGATAAAATCAAATCCCGGGCTGTTTACGCGTTTTCCTGCCTCACAGACACGACAACTTTGTATAGAATGGTAAGGATCAAGGCGCCTATCGCCCATATAGCTGTTGCAATGGCTATCTCGGGAAATGTGGGGTGGTATTCAGTGACCTGTTCCAATGGGTTTGGTATAAAACCACCAATCACAAGACCTACACCCTTATCGACCCATGTCGAAAAGAATATAGATGCACACGCCACAACAAGAAACGTATGATTTCTACGAAGCGGCGGTATAAGCAGGAGCAAGATGCCAAAAAGCCCGAAGGTTATGGATGTCCACATCCAGGGCACGAGCTCATGATAGCCGTCAAGGCCAAAAAAGAGGTACTTTAGGCCGCTCATATGGCCCGGTATGTTGCTGTAAAATGCTGTAAAGAATTCCAGCGCCAGAAAGAACATATTGGCTATCTGCGCATAGCACACGGTCTTGGCGACAGACTGGATAGCCTCTTCTCCAGGCTCAAATCTTGTCAGTTTCTTGACTAAAAGCAAAAGAAGTATAAGTAGGGAAGGCCCGGCTGCGAAAGCGGACGCCAAAAATCTAGGGGCCATGATTGCTGTCAACCACAGATGGCGACCTGGAAGACCTGCATATAAAAAGGCTGTAACAGTATGTATACTGATCGCCCATGGGATGGATAGATATATAAACGGTTTAATCCACGCTGGAGGCGGGACATGTTTACGCTCGGCGAGCAGGCTGTTCCACCCGACTATTATATTGATGGCCAAATAACCATTTAAGACGATCATATCCCAAAAAAGTATCGAGTTCGGTGTGGGATAAAACAAGACGTTAAGCATACGTTGAGGCTGTCCTATATCCACAATTATAAAAAGCAGACACATAACAACCGCAGCAATCGCCAAGAATTCACCAAATATGACTATATTTGCATATTTTTGATAGTGATGGAGGTATTTAGGGATTACCAGCATAACTGCACCCGCTGCCACGCCGACGAAGTAGGTGAACTGGGCTATATAGACGCCCCATGAGATATCGCGGCTCATGCCCGTAATGCCCAGACCGTAATTCAGCTGGTATATCCAACACGCAAACCCGACACCTATAACTGCGAGCAGGAATATGATCCAACCCCAATACCTTTGACTTCCAACCAATGCCTTTTCTAGCATAGCACCCTCACACCAAATAGAATACAAACGGCTCTGTGCCCAACTCTATCTTACGCCTAAGAGAGGTCCTTACCCGAAGAACCTGTCTTATGTTGGAATTCGGATCAGCAAGATTGCCGAATGTCATAACCTCAGGCGCCGCCTCGGCACAGGCTGGTATCTGACCCTTGTCTATCCTTTCCACGCAGAAGTTACACTTCTCGACAACACCACGCATCCTGGTCGGAAATTCCGGATTCAACTTCCTCCCTTTCAATCCTTCCCTTGGATCACGCCAATTGAAACTGCGCGAACCGAAAGGACATGCAGCCATACAGAAACGGCAGCCTATACACCGATGATAGTCCATCGCAACTATACCGTCGGGCCTTTTGAACGTCGCCCTCGTAGGACATACCCTTACACAGGGCGGATGGTCGCAGTGATTGCATAAAAGCAAAAACGGCAGCTCTTTTATAGCGTCGTCTATATATTCGTTTGCGCCGTCGGCAAAGGCATGCTCATACGTATCCCCCCATATCCATTTGACCTCGTCCTTTTTGTTATTGAAATGAGGGATGTTATGGAGGTAATCGCAGACCCCCCTCACCTTTTGCACTACTTGACCGTCACATTTCTTTAAATCAATAGTCATGCCCCACCTGATCTTGGGCAAATCTTCTTTTCGCAGTCCAGCCCCACCCTCTTGTCCTTCAAAGGCATCCAGATCACCCGGACGAAGCAGTTCAAACGCACCTTTGCCCGTGATACCCAACAGGGCGGAGATCCCGGCTATCTTGATGAATTCTCTCCTGTCCATGCTCATAATTCGTTTCCTTTTGCATCCCTTGGCGCAAGATGACATTCCCAGCAATATGGGTCTTCAACCCCTGCGTAATTATGACACCTGTCGCAGAATTCCTTTTTGTTGGAATGACACTTCATGCAGGTATTCTGCAGGCTTACGTAGTATTTTTGGCCTCTACTGTTTATATAAACACGTTTACCCTTTCTAAGGGCCTCATCCCGCCATGTTATCAGAAACTGCATATGCGACGACTTCATAAACTCCTTGCCTTCTACACACTTCTTCTCAGCAAGTTCTCGTATAACCGGTGTATCAAGCTTCGGCTTAGGAGGTGGCACGACTCTGCCCATTGCCGACCAGATCGGAACGGTCATGAGACCTACAAATATCACAAGGCCAGGGATTATCTTGTTTGCATCATACATCGCTGCCTTCCTCCCCTTTCGGGATTTCTTCCCCTCGCAGATTCATAGTCCTGTCCCCTTCGCCCTCCATTATCAGTGCGTTCGCTACTAATTCCGACACACCTGCTACCTTGACGCCTGGCACCCAATATTCCATCGAGGCTGGAAGCACTGCTCTATCGATAGCGCAGATACATGCAAGCGTATTTACACCATGCTTTTCATGAACATACTTAACAGCATTGGCCCTCGGAAGCCCGCCCCTCAACCTGATCTCCATATTTTCGCTCGCATTAAGACCAGCCCCACTACCGCAACAGAAGGTCTGTTCCCTGATAGTTGTATCCGGCATGTCATAGAAATAGTTGCAGACATTCTTTATCACATAACGGGGCTCTTCCAGGATGCCCATGGCCCTTGAGGGATTGCATGAATCGTGGAATGTTACCTTCAGATGGTTATTGCGGTTCTTGTCTAACTTGAGCTTGTTGTTCTTGATAAGATCAGCTGTAAATTCGGTGATGTGAACCATCTTTGTGGACTTCGCGTTTTCAAACCTCGTCCCGGTAATCGGTGAGACAGGCTCCTCCAGGAAGTCGGCCGGGCCGTTGAAGGTATCCATGTACTGATGAATTACGCGCCACATATGCCCGCACTCCCCGCCCAGTATCCACTTCACACCAAGTCTTTTGGCCTCTGCATATATCTTTGCATTGAGGCGTTTGGCCATCTCAAAAGACGTAAAGAAGCCGAAATTACCGCTCTCGGATGCATAGGTACTCCATGTGTAATCAAGACCTATATGTTCGAAGATCATCAAATAACCCATGAGCGTATAGATACCCGGATCGGCGAAGACATCGCCCGAGGGCGTGACAAAGAGTATCTCTGCCCCTTTTCTGTTAAACGTGGGATTTATCCGGATACCGACATAGGTCTCGATATCGTCACAAAGGAATTCAATATTTTCCTTAAATGTATGTGGCTTCAGACCAAGGTGATTGCCGATATGATAGCAGTTTGAAACAGGCTCCTGGATCCAGTTGATATTGAGACCGAGAAGGTTCAAGAGTTCACGCCCTATAATAGTGACCTCCGCCGTATCAATACCGTACGGGCAGAATAAGGAGCAACGCCGGCACTCTGTGCACTGGAAAAAATAATACCACAATTCCTTGATCACAGAGGCTGTAAGCTCCCTACCGCCAGCAAGCCTGCCCAGTATCTTACCGGCCGTTGTGAATTCCTTTCTGTAGATAGATCTCAACAGCTCGGCCCTGACCACCGGCATATTCTTCGGGTCACCGGAACCAAGAAAAAAGTGACATTTATCCGCACAGGCGCCGCACCTTACACAGATATCCATAAATATCTTAAAGGAACGGTGTTTATCCAGCCTCTCCCTCATACCGTCGAAGAATATCTGCTGCCAGTTCTCCGGCAAGTTCCAGTCTTCATCAAGGGGATTCCAATGATGGGGGTTGGGCATCCCGACATCTGCTATCTTTTCCGGTTTGGCGGGATGACAATAGATACCAGGCTTTATCTTAACAGGGGTATCCATCCAACCCGTCTTAGGCGGATTGTAGTCAATTCTCAGCATCTCTTGCGGTATTAGATCCTTAGCCATCTTAGCTTATTCCCTCTCAACTGGTATTCCTGCGCCCTTCATAAGGTCTCTGAACTCATCCTCGTATTCATCATAGGTATGAATCTTGACAGGATAATTCCATGGATTGACGTGCCTGACCATCCTGTTATTGTTGGCCATATTCCTGGTCGGACTCAAAAAGACCCCCCCAAGGTGCATAAGCTTGCTGAACGGAAAATAGGCCATAAGGACGCTCACCAGCGTCGCATGGATAAAAAAGATCGGTCCTATCCCATCAGGCATAACTGGATGGAAGGTCGCCAGGCCCACCAAAATCTCTTTTACGCCCACAATGTCGGTCCTGATGAAGAAACGCATTAATATGCCGGTCGTCGCTATGGCGAGTATTAAAAACAGCGGAAAATAATCAGCCGGTAATGAGATATAGCGTATCCTCGGACTCATGAGACGCCTCAGCAATAAAAAAGTAACCCCGGCAATCAGAAGCACATCAGTGATATAAAGCGGCGGGGTGCCGATCTGCATGATCGAGTCCAACTTATCAAGCCATTCGACAAAACCAGGGACCGGCTCCATGAAAAGACGGAGGTGTCTTACGGCTATAATGAAAAATGCCCAGTGGAAGGCCAAAGCAAACAACCACAGCCACTTGGCCGGGCCATAAATAAGATTGCCGCTACGGAGCTCGGCCTTGGTATTTCTGAACAGTGATCTAAAGGCCAGAATTTCAAAGGCCATGCGCCCCAGCACACCCATCGTGGTGCTCGGATTGTCAAGCTTTGCCTGCTTTATCCATGGGAGAGAAAATTCCTGACCTGCTGTCGTAGGGATACGAAACGGCACCGGTGACTTAGCCCAGTCAAGCACACGAAAAACAAATCCGACAAGCAATATGATAAAGCCGGTATAAGGAAGAATCACACCGAAGACATATTGCAACCCTGCCATCGAACCTACCAAGGCGGCTAAAATTATCACCAAAACCGCAATCAGGGATATCATTGCACCCATTACCAACACCTCACTTTAGCTAAGACCTTGATTATTAATATCTTTTTCAAGGCCAATATCTTTAAACATGCCTTTTTTTATAAGATATGATGGACACATAGTCACCTCTGACAACACAAAAGGTCTCTTCATAATGTCGTTGAGCTTGATCTCCCACACTCGCTCCCGACACTTCATATACACATCAAAGGCCATTAATACGAATTTGTCGATCTTAGATTCCAACGAAAGGATATCTTCCAATTTGATCTTACCGCCCAAATCCTGCGCACGAATCTCATCTCTAATGGCCTTTTTTAGCAGATAAAACACCGAAACAGCCCCGGACGGCTCAAAATCTTGCACCGCCCTGATCCTCATCATCTCGTCCATTTGATCCTTGACATTTTCGGGATCACCACCTTTAAGAATCTCTTCCAAAATAGGACCGGCCGCATTTAAAATGGTATAGCCAACTGGATTTGCGAACCGATCTTTCTGGCCGAGCAAAAACTTGGCAGTCTCAGGGGGATATGTCGCCGCTATCAAACGTATCCACCTGTCTTCTATAACTGCCAGGCGTTCATGTAATAGATTATTCATCATAAAATCATCTATACTCGAAGGCGGCCTTATCGGCTTTCAATCCTTTTGCTGTAATGACAGACTATTTCATCCCATTTTATTTATGAATAGATATTCATTATGGGGATTATGTATATACCTGTTACAATGTTGTGTCAAGGCCTTAAACCGATAAAAATTTTATTCATGAATAACCGTTCATTTTTATAGACAAATCAATGGAAACTGTCAAGCCTAAAAATTCGGATATCTTTTTGAAATTGTATTCAGCTCGGCCCTGTGCAGACAACCTTGATCTACCCTTGACACCAAATATATTATGAAAAATTCGAGCTGGTCTAGGATGGATTCCCTTTTGGAAAAACAAGGCGTGGTCATAAAACCCATCGCTGATTTTCTGACCGATAAACCGGATTTTTCCGGGACCACGATACTTGGTGACGGCTCAATAGGGCTGATCCTTGACATCCCGTTGTGCTTAACAAGGCAAAAAGGGGTTGTGCAGCGTAGACAGAGGGCCATGGAACTTGCCGCACTGGGACTTGGGGGAGGTGGTATACAATTCATTAACTAGAGAAAGGCCCAAAATTAGTAGTAATTGCCAGGGCTTTCCTCTGGCAGGACCATTCTATCCCGCTGCAGGATAAACAGGCTGTCACCCGCCTGATATCTTTATCGAGGATATATTTTTATGGGATATGATTTTTGTAAACGAGACAATAACCCCCGCAGACTGATTGGAAATCGGGTTTTCCTTATCAACTTGAGTATTCATGGTCTGGCGATCTTTTATTGATAGGGCCATTTATATCACAGACGATGGGAGAAAAAGGGGGCGCAAACTGCACCGATTACGGCTTACCCTCTTTATAATGGTCTCTAGTGTCTGTTTCCATGACACAAGGATGGATGCATCTCAACTAAATATTTTACCCTTGATTCGATGGCGTCCGGTCTCAACATACCTGACTTTCTTAATCCTTTTAACGCCCCGTTAAAGATATCCGTAATATTGGATTCTATCTCGCCAATCCTCCGGCTCACATAGCCGCATGCAATGGGAACCTTACAGGCAGGATTGCCTATACCAAGCAAGGTCTTTATGAGTCCTGTTTTAGAAGAAATAACACCTCAGCCTTATTATTGCGCACAATAAAATTTAATCTTTCCGATATCGTTCACAGCTTTCTAAAAGGGTGCGCCCCCTCAAGCAAATTATAAGTTATTGATTTGGTTATGGCGATTAGCATGTAAACGGATCACTTGCTTACAATTATAATGCCCTTGACACCAAAAAAATCAAATGGTACAAGAAAAATCTCTTAAGGGCGGGTAGCTCAGCGGGAGAGCATCGGCCTTACAAGCCGAGGGTCACAGGTTCAAATCCTGTTCCGCCTACCACCCTAGTTTCAAAAGAAGGTAAATGAAACGACTTAAAAATTCGGGGTCGTAGTTCAGCCGGTTAGAACGCTGGCCTGTCACGCCAGAGGTCGCGAGTTCGAGCCTCGTCGGCCCCGCCAAAAATTAAAGAGGCAGACCGCTTATTGCGTCCGCCTCTTTATTCATTTGTGGTCTATCCCGAAAAATCAATCTTTTCGTATTGTTGCATCTTCCATTATGGCACTGCACCTATATCCTGCGCCGAAATCCCTGTCTGAATGCAGTATCCCACTTGCGGTCACCACATCGCCGACTGCCGGCAGGTCCTGTGATGTAACAACAAGATCAAAGTCGCCCTTTTCTTGTGTGCCTGAGCCGTCTTGAATGTGCACCCAGTTTTTACCCATAATGCCGGTCGACACCTTTACCACTACACCTCTTACAACCGCCTGTTTGCCGTTGATCTCCGCCTTCGTCCTGTAGATCTCCGCAATCGTATAGCTATTAGGGCCCTTGGCCCGTTCGATCCTTACATCTTTTTTCTCCAACAAGACATGATGGACCGCCCCATCCTCGGTGGCCAGAGCGCCTTGCGAGTGGCCGCCCGATATGATACCTGACGAGAAAACGATCCTGTCGAACGTGCGCTTAAGCGTATTGCTTGTAAAACCCTTCATCTCAATGCCCGGATCAAGCAGCAGATCGTCTCCAATTGAAACCTTGGTCTCTGGCATCGCCACCCATATTTGAGAGTCGCCTCTATCAAGCAATACATACGTATAGCCGCCACTGTCCATGGTCTGGATGACCTTGCCCTTGAGATAATCAGTCGTGGCTGCATGCCCAGAATCAGTCTTTGTCTGCGTCTGCCCAAGCTTGTTTTCCGTACGGCGACCGCCTTCGCTGGAGCATGATACGAACAAACCCCAAAAAACAGCTGCCGACAAACCCAAGATAACGATCGTTTTTGCCCCTTTTCTCATTGGTTGCGCTCCTTGATGTTTAAATATTGATTCCTAAAAATTTTCAAAACATCTTCTCCGACGACAATCCTGGGATATGAAAAACCCGATCTTGCAGCTAATTTGCTATATTATAATAAAAAATCTATTTCATCACCTTGTTATTGTTGTTATCGGCTAGGCGAAGATCAATCCTTGACAAAAAACTTTTTTTAAATTAAAAATAATAATTATTCTTTAAAAAGATACCTCAATGAAAACAAACAAGATCAGGATGACCCGGCAACGTGAGATAATAATTCAGGAACTGAGGGCGCTCAAAACCCATCCGACGGCAGATGAACTGTATGACAAGGTCAAAAAACGCCTCCCTAGGATCAGCCTTGCAACCATCTACCGCAATCTGGAAACACTTGCAGCCCTAAATATCATTCAAAAACTTGAGGTGACGGGCAGACAAAAACGTTTTGACTGGGATACATCGAATCACTATCATATAAAGTGTATCAAGTGCGGCAGGGTCGATGACATCCCTGCAATCCAATTAAATGAGATAGAAAGGGCTGTTACAGATCCGTGCGGCTATACAGTGCTTGGTCATCGCCTTGAATTCGAAGGCATATGCCCGGGGTGCAAAAAGAAAGAGGAACGATCATCCTCAAAAGAAAGATAATTTTTATATCAATAAGTTAAATTTAAATAAGGAGGTGCGTTTAGATGGACAGGATCAAAGGCACACAGACAGAAAAGAACATCCTCATCGCCTTTGCGGGTGAATCTCAGGCAAGAAACAGATACACCTACTATGCAAGCCAGGCAAAAAAAGAGGGTTTTATACAGATTGCAGCCATCTTTGAAGAAACAGCCAACCAAGAAAGGGAACATGCAAAACGGCTCTATAAACTCCTTGAAGGCGGGGACGCAGAGGTAACGGCAATTTTTCCGGCCGGTACCATTGGATGCACCAGGGACAATCTCCTCCATGCAGCCCAGGGCGAGAACTACGAACACAGCCAGATGTACCCCGGCTTTGCAAGGATCGCCAGGGAAGAGGGATTTAATGAGATAGCTTGCATATTTGATGCCATAGCGGTCGCTGAAAGACAGCACGAAAAGAGATACAGGGCACTGGCCAAAAACATAGATGAAGGAAAGGTCTTCAAACGCGAAGAGACCGTGGTCTGGCGCTGTAGAAACTGCGGCTATCTCCATGAGGGAAAAGAGGCACCTGAAAAATGCCCTGCCTGTGCACACCCGATAGCCCACTTCGAATTGCTGGGCGAGAATTGGTAGCTATAAAAACCAAAACAAAGATAACAGGAGGTAGTATTTATGTGCAATCTGGTTACAAAAGAGGCGCCTGACTTCAAGGCAAAGGCGGTCATGCCCGACAACAACTTTAAGGAGATAAGCCTTTCTTCGAACAGGGGAAAATACATCATACTTTTTTTCTATCCCCTTGATTTCACCTTTGTCTGCCCGTCCGAAATACTGGCCTTTGATACGGCGCTGGACGAGTTTAAAAAGAGAAACTGCGAGGTCATCGGGGTCTCGGTAGACTCCGAATACACCCATCTCGCCTGGAAAAACACACCTGTCAACAATGGAGGCATAGGCAATGTCAGATATCCTCTGGTGGCGGATCTCTCGAAACAGATATCCAGGGCCTACGGTGTTCTGCTGGAGGAAGCTGGCGTGGCCTTACGCGGCCTGTTCCTTATCGACAAGGGGGGCATTGTACGGCATGCGCTCATAAATGATCTGCCGCTTGGCAGGAATGTCGATGAGGCCATCCGTATCCTTGACGCCTTGCAGTTCCACGAGGCCCACGGCGATGTCTGCCCGGCAAACTGGAGGCCTGGCGAGGAGGCCATGAAGCCTACCAAAGAGGGTGTGGCGAGCTATCTGGCCAAGCACGGCGCGCAGGGCGCAAAGAAAGGCTGCAAAAAGAGGGGAGGGTAAAAATGAAAGCGACCATAAAGGGCGTAATAATGGCTGTTGCAGCGCTTTTTTTAACACCGGCCTTGGGCTTTCCGGCGGATATGGGGAAACTTAAGTACGACGACTTCCAGAAACCCGACTACTGCGCCAGCTGTCACATACAAATACACGAGGAGTGGGCGCAGAGCCTCATGTCCCAGTCCTATACCCACAAGTGGGATGAGGTTGAATACTTTAAGCTTGCCCTTCCCCACGCCTTGAAACTTGAAAAGGTGTCAGGGGTGAAGGCAGGATGTATCGCCTGCCACGGACCTCTGGCCTTTCTCTCAGGCGACATCCCGCCAAAGCCGGTTGTGGCGAATACCCGCGCAAACGAGGGGGTCTCCTGCGAGATCTGCCACAATATAACAGGGAGCACAGAGAAGGCGCCCTACAACTTCAGTTTCACAATTGATCCAAATGGCATAAAGCGCGGACCGAGAAAGGACGCCGAAAGCCCTGCACACGGCACGCAATTCTCTGAATTCACCAGGAGCCCAGAGCTCTGCGCCACCTGTCACGACGAACAGAGCCCCTACGGCGCATGGGTAAAAGAGACCTACAGGGAGTGGAAGGCCGGGCCCTATGCAAAAGAGGGGACAAGATGCCAGGACTGCCACATGTATCACTCACCGGGCAAATCGACCGACATGGGCCCTGAGAGAAAAGACATCGCCCATCACGTCTTCCATGGCTCACACTGGCCGAACAAGCTGGCCGGGGTCATTGATCTGGCCCTTTACACAGAAAACGCCACGGTTTCGCCGGGCCAAACGATAAACTTCCGGGCCGAGCTCTTTAACGGCAAGGCCGGTCACTTCGTGCCATCCGGCTCGACAGAGGAGCGCATGCTCTGGCTCGAGGTCTGGGCGGTGGATGCAAAAGGCAGGCGCTATCCCGTGCCTGTAACAAAAAAAGGCTTCAAAGATGAAGGATTCACTATCGCCGACTCAAAGACCCTGGCCTATCAGGACTATGGCGAGATCATGAATATAAAGGGCTTCAAGGGCCTCAAGAGGGATGGAAATGTGCCGGACGGGGCGCGCATCTTTAGAAGACCGTTTTTCAATCCAAAGGGCGAAATGACCACCTGCCAGTGGTACACGGTAGAAAACACCCGGGTTGACTACAGAATCGGGCCCAGGGAGACGAAGATCGAACACTACAGCTTCAACCTCCCCAAAAATCTTCCAAAGGGTGCGCTTACGATCGAGGCCAGGCTCTACTACAGCGAGGTCCCAAGCTCTGTGGGCGATTTTTTTAAACTCCCAAAGGAGGAATACGCGCCGATCCTGGTAAACGAAAACAGACTGTTATTCGCGGTCAAATAAGGAGGATCAACCGATGAAGATTATTAAAAGATATCTCACGGGCGCAGCCTTGATCACCGCATTGATGGCGCACGGCACAGGCAGCGCCCTTGCCCAGGGCAAGATAAGCGATGCCACGCAGGCCTGTCTCGGGTGCCACGAATCCGCAACCCCAGGGATTGTGGCCGACTGGAAGAGCGGGCGCCATTCAAAAATGACCGTCGAAGAAGCCCTCAAGAAGCCGGTTATCGAAAGACGCATATCCATAGAAAAGGTCCCTGCGGGCATGTCTGGGATAGTTGTGGGCTGTGCCGAGTGTCACACAATAAATGCAGCCTCTCACAAGGATACCTTTGAACACAATGGCTTCAAGGTCCATGTGGTTGTGACCCCCCAGGACTGCGCCGAATGCCACCCGGTTGAAAGGGACGAATATGCAAAGAATATCATGTCCCATGCCTATGGAAACCTTGTAAATAACCCTGTCTATCACGGCCTTATGGACTCGACAAACGGCATAGCCGCATTTGACGGCAAAAAGGCGACTATCGGCAAGCCAGATCAGATCACACAGGATGACTCTTGTCTCTACTGCCACGGCACAAAGATAGAGGTAAAGGGCCTGAAGGCGCGCGACACCTCGATGGGGGAGATGAAATTCCCCGAACTTGCAGGCTGGCCAAGCGTAGGGGTTGGCCGCATAAACCCCGACGGCTCCAAGGGCTCATGCACCTCGTGCCACCCGAGACACGCCTTCTCCATCGAGGTTGCGCGAAAACCTGCCACATGCTCGGAATGCCACAAGGGCCCTGATGTCCCTGCCTACAAGGTTTACAGTGTGAGCAAACACGGGAACATCTACGCCGCCGACAAAGAAAAATGGCATTTCGATGCGGTGCCGTGGAAGCTGGGCGAAGACTTTACCGCGCCCACCTGTGCGACGTGTCATGTGAGCCTGCTTGTCACCAAGAGCGGTGAAGTAATAGCCAAACGCACGCACCAGATGAGTGACAGGCTTCCCTATAGACTCTTCGGTCTTATCTATGCTACACCTCAGCCAAAGTCACCTGATACGAGCATCATCAGGAACAAAGCCGGCCTGCCGCTTCCGTCCGAGCTTACAGGCGAACCGGCGGCCGCTTATCTGATCGATGCAAAGGAACAGGCCCAAAGGCTTGCAACAATGGAGGCCGTATGTCTCGCCTGCCACACCCAGCCTTGGGTGGACGGACACTTTGCAAGGCTGGATCAGTCCATAAAGACCACTAACGAGATGACGCTTACAGCCACAAAGATCGTCCTTGCCGCCTGGGGTAAAGGCCTGGCTAAGGGGCTTGCCCAGCATGACAGCATATTTAACGAGGCCATTGAGAAGATGTGGATAGAGGAGTGGCTGTTTTTCGCCAACTCAACCAGATTCGCCTCGGCAATGGGCGGCGCCGACTATGGGGTCTTTGCAGATGGGCGTTGGGCCATGTCACGCAACATCCAGAAGATGTCCGACTGGCTCAAGTTTCTTGAGGCTGCGCACAAGGGTATAAAGGACAATAAAAAGAAAAAATAAAGGAGGAACACAAGATGACAAAGAGGCTACAGATTTACAAGTGCGAGATATGCGGAAACATGGTGGAGATGGTCCATGATGGCGTGGGGCAGCTCGTCTGCTGCGGACAACCCATGAAGCTCATGGAGGAAAATATCGTAGATGCGTCCAGGGAAAAACA
>NZ_JBMFRG010000026.1:0-27526 GCF_049968175.1 Dissulfurimicrobium sp. | reverse complement strand
AAAGCCTCAATATGTAATTGAAAGGTTATATGACATGACAAAGGGCAGGGCTATAATTACGACTGAAGTCGGTCAGAATCAGATGTGGACGGCCCAGTTTTACAAGTTTGACGAGCCCAGGACGCTCTTGACCTCCGGGGGCCTCGGCACCATGGGTTACGGTTTTCCAGCGGCAATCGGTGCCCAGATAGCATTTCCTGACAAGCTTGTCGTGGATGTGGCCGGTGACGGCAGCATCCAGATGAATATCCAGGAGATGGCGACTGCGATGGAGCAGAAACTGCCGGTAAAGATAGTCATTTTAAATAACCAGTTCCTAGGTATGGTGCGGCAGTGGCAGGAGCTCTTTTATGAAAAGCGCTACGTGGCCACCAGATTCCAGGTCGTCCCCGATTTTGTAAGGCTCGCCGAGGCCTATGGGGCGAAGGGGTTCAGGGCTACCAGACCTGAAGAGGTGGATCAGGTCTTGAAACAAGGGCTTGAGACCGACGGCCTTGTGATCATGGAATTCGCCATCGCCCGTGAGGAGGGGGTGTTCCCAATGGTCCCTGCTGGCAAAGCTACGACCGAGATGTTGTTAGTTTAGTTCTAGAAAAGGAGTTTGCCCTTATGAGACATACACTTTCCGTCTTGGTGGAAAATAATCCAGGTGCCCTTTCCCGTATCGCCGGACTCTTCAGCGGCCGCGGCTTCAATATCGAGAGCCTCTGTGTAGCCGCAACGCTTGATCCCACACTCTCCCACCTGACACTGGTCACGTCCGGCGCGGATCTGATCATCGAACAGATCATCAAGCAACTGAACCGCTTGGTTGATGTCTATAAGGTTGTGGATGTCAGCGAAGGGGAGTATGTTGAGCGTGAGATGGCCCTTATAAAGGTCAAGGCCGAGGCCGAGACGCGCGCAGAGGTCTTGAGGATCGTTGACATCTTCCGCTGCAAGGTTGTGGATGTAAGCCCAAAGACCTATACCCTTGAGGTGACAGGACCTGAAACCAAGCTCAAGGCCGTGCTGGAGCTTTTGCGCCCTATAGGGATAAAAGAGATCGCAAGGACCGGGACTATAGCGATGGCACGGGAGAAAAAGACCGTTTAGAAAGGAGTTGCAACCATGCGTATTTATTATGAACAAGACGCCCAGCTGGAGGCGTTGAACGGCAAGATTATAGCCGTCATAGGTTATGGGAGCCAGGGGCATGCCCATGCCTTGAATCTCAAGGAGAGCGGGCTGTCTGTTATTGTAGGTCAGAGGCCCGGTTCGGCCAATTACGACCTTGCCGTAAAACACGGCTTTAAGCCTGTAAGCGCGCAGGAGGCCGCCGAAAAGGCCGATGTGATCATGCTTCTAGTGCCTGACCATATCCAAGGGCCTTTATACAACGAGGCGATCGCACCGTACCTTAAAGAGGGCGACATGCTACTCTTTGCGCATGGGTTTAATATTCATTTCGGCCAGATAGTCCCGCCTGCTTATGTGGATGTGGCTATGGTGGCACCGAAGGGCCCTGGGCACCTTGTCAGACGAGAGTATGAAAGGGGCGCCGGTGTGCCCAGCCTTGTGGCCGTCCATCAGGATGCAACCGGCGAGGCCATGAAGAAGGCGTTGGCATATGCCAAGGGTATAGGGGCGGCCAGGGCTGGTGTTATCGAGACCACATTTAAGGAAGAGACCGAGACTGACCTTTTCGGCGAGCAGAGTGTCCTCTGTGGTGGTGTGAGCGAACTCATAAAAGCTGGTTTCGAGACGCTTGTAAATGCAGGCTATCAACCTGAGATAGCCTATTTTGAGTGCTGCCATGAGCTCAAGTTGATAGTTGATCTTATATATGAAGGCGGTCTTGGAAGGATGCGTTATTCTATAAGCGATACCGCTGAATATGGGGACTATACAAGGGGTAAGCGCATCATTACTGATGAGACCCGCAAGGAGATGAAAAAAATCCTTGACGAGATACAGTCCGGTCAGTTCGCCAAGGAGTGGATGCTCGAGAACCAAGTGGGCCGTCCGGTGTTCAACGCCCTGAGGAGGCGCGAAAGGGGGCATCTTATTGAAGATATCGGTGCCCGCCTCAGGGGGATGATGAGCTGGTTAAAAAGATAAATGCTCCCTAAAAAGATCCCGGTAGCAAAGGAAGGTGTGCCTTTTATAGGTATCCTTTCCCTCGCTTCCGTAGTATTTGCCATCTTGAATTGGCCTGCAGCGGCCGTGGTCTCTCTTGCGGCCACGGCCTTTGTGCTTTATTTTTTTAGAGATCCGGAGAGGGTGGTCCCAAGCGGGGATGATCTTGTAGTCTCCCCTGCCGATGGCAGGATTATAGAGGTCAAGGGTGCATCAGAAGGCTCGCTTCAGGGTTCTGATGTTGTGCGGATCAGCATATTCATGAATTTATTTGATGTGCATGTAAACCGCGCACCCATCTCTGGCAGGGTCGTTCGGATGGAATATAGGGAAGGGGCGTTCTGGGCTGCCGATAAAAAGATGGCGGTTGTCGAAAACGAGAGGAACGCCCTTTTGTTGGCATCCGACGAGGGTTTTGAATGTACAGTGGTCCAGGTGGCTGGTCTTGTTGCGAGACGGATTGTCTGCTGGGCCGAAGAAGGAGATTGCCTGAAGATGGGTGAGCGTTTCGGTCTTATCAGATTCGGCTCGAGACTTGATGTATATCTGCCCAAAGATATCCCTGTATTGGTGAGAAAGGGCCAGCGCGTCCTGGCTGGTCAGACGGTGCTCGCCCTGAAAAAGTGAGTCTCTATATGGTAACTAGACAACAGATCGAAAATCCTGTCAAAAATCCAAGAAGAGGGGCCTATCTGCTACCCAATCTCATTACGTCCGCCGCGCTCTTCAGTGGTTTTTACGCCATTATATCGGCGATAAATGGGAACTACCAAGGCTCGGCCGTGGCCATATTCGTTGCTGCCATATTTGACGGCCTTGACGGAAGGATTGCAAGGCTTACAAAGACCACAAGCCGCTTTGGCATAGAGTATGATTCACTTTCCGATCTTGTGGCCTTCGGCGTGGCGCCGGCAGTGCTCGGATTCGTATGGGGGTTGAGGGAATACGGCAGGCTCGGCTGGCTTGCAGCGTTTATTTATGCAGCGACTACGGCCTTGCGCCTTGCCCGTTTCAATACCTTGAGCTTCAGCGGCATGGGTTCTAAGCGATATTTCGTCGGTCTCCCGTGCCCTTCGGCAGCTTGTACCGTGGCCTCGCTAGTGCTGTTGTGTCAATATCTCGGTATGGCAGGTCCGATCCGGCATGTTGGTGTGCTTGCCATAGTCTATATATTGTCATTTCTTATGGTAAGCAATGTGCGTTATTACAGCTTCAAGGAGATGCGTTGGTTTCATAGGCACCCGTTTTCTGGCATTATTGTCGTCTTAATGGCCATGACCGTGGTTGCCATCGAGCCAAAGGTGACACTCTTTGCAGTCATGTCTGTATATGTGCTTTCAGGGCCTGTATTGGCGCCTTTCAAGAGGTTTTTAAGGGTTGGAGGCGTACACGGCGATGACGCCGAACCGCTCATAGCGGGCGAAAGAAAATAAAGGGTCGAAACATCTATGACAGACTGCAAAAGGATATTGATCTTTGATACGACTCTTAGGGACGGCGAGCAGTCACCTGGCGTCTCATTAAATGTCGATGAAAAGTTTCAGATAGGCGTACAGCTTGAAAAATTGGGCGTGGACGTCATCGAGGCAGGCTTTCCTGTGGCCTCGGCAGGGGATTTTGCGGCTGTAAAGCGCCTTGCCGATGAGATCCGTGGTGTTCAGGTTGCTGCCCTTGCAAGGGCAAGCCAGAAAGACATTGATACTGCATGGGAGGCCATAAAGCATGGGGCCAACCCTCGTATCCATACCTTTCTTGCCACCTCTGATATTCACCTTAAATATAAACTCAGAAAGACAAGAGAAGAGGTGATTGAAATGGCGAGGGCGGCGGTCAGCCATGCCGCCGGATACACCTCAAACGTGGAATTCTCGGCCGAGGACGCAAGCCGCAGCGACCTTGATTTTCTGTGCAAGGTCTTTGAGATCGTGATCGATGCCGGGGCTACAACGGTGAATTTTCCGGATACGGTCGGCTATGCTGTACCCTGGGATTTTGCAAGGATGATACGTTATGTAATCGAGCATACGCCCAATATCCATAAGGCTGTTTTGAGCGTTCATTGTCATAACGACCTCGGGCTTGCCACGGCGAATGTCCTTGCGGCCATAGACGCCGGGGCGCGTCAAGTTGAATGTACCATAAACGGCATAGGCGAACGCGCTGGCAATACGGCTATGGAGGAGGTGGTGATGGCGATACGTACCAGGAATGACCTCCTGCCGTATTACACGGATATCGTAACCAGATATATAGCAGCCACGAGTCGCCTGGTGAGTCTGCTTACAGGTATGGCCGTCCAACCGAATAAGGCGATCGTCGGGATCAATGCATTCGCCCACGAGTCAGGTATCCATCAAGACGGGATCTTGAAGGAGCGTACAACTTACGAGATAATGGATCCGAAAGACATAGGTCTTGCGCAAGGTGCCCTAGTCCTTGGCAAGCACTCAGGACGCCATGCTCTCAAGGCGAGACTTGAGGAACTGGGTTATCGGCTCAGTGACGATGAGATCGATCGGGTGTTTGCAAGGTTCAAGGCTGTAGCTGACAAGAAAAAGGAGATATTCCCCGAAGATATCGAGGCGCTGGTGGCGGAAGAGGTGTTTCGGATTCCGGCCGAGGGGGTGCCTGACAGGTACCGCTTGGTCTATCTCCACGTGGCGGGTGGGAGCGGCATCAGGCCCACTGCGACCGTGGTGGTCGAGGTGGACGGCAAGGAGATAAGCGGGGTCAGTATGGGTGCAGGGCCTATCGATGCGGCCTTCAGGGCTGTCTCCGAGATTACGCAGACCAAGAGCAGACTGTTGAAATTTTCTGTAAATTCCATCACAGGCGGGACTGATGCGCAGGGCGAGGTGAGCGTCAGGATAGAAGAAGACGGTGTTGTCGTGACCGGTCAGGGAGCAGATCCTGATATCATAACGGCAAGTGTGAGGGCCTACCTGAACGCCCTGAACCGCATAGAATACAAAAAGGCCTGCACATCGGAAAGGGCATCGGTCCGTCTTTGAAGAAAAAACAAGTTTGCGTTTCTGCCAAGGGGAGACTTATGATCAAAAAGATGACGATAGCTGAAAAGATACTGGCTGTGCATGCAGGCCTTGACTATGTCGAGCCCGGTCAGCTTGTCCAAGTGAATGTTGATCTTGCGCTTGGTAATGACATCACTGCGCCGATTGCAATAAAGATATTCAGAGACTCGGGCGTCAAGAGGATCTTTGATAAGGAGAAGATAGCGCTTGTCGCGGACCATTTTGTCCCTAATAAAGACATAAAGAGTGCTGAGCAGGCGAAGATCTTGAGGGAGTTCGCCCGAGAGCATGGCATAGTGTATCACTACGAAGGCGGAGAGACAGGGGTTGAGCACGTACTCTTGCCGGAGAAGGGTCTTGTCCTACCCGGGGATGTGGTGATAGGCGCAGACAGCCATACTTGCACTTATGGGGCGCTTGGGGCGTTTGCTACAGGGATAGGTAGCACAGACCTTGCAGCAACCATGATTACGGGCCAGACTTGGTTCAAGGTCCCTGAGTCCATAAAGTTTGTCTATAAGGGCGGGCTCAGGCCCTGGGTCTCGGGCAAAGACCTCATCCTTTACACTATCGGGAGGATTGGCGTGGATGGAGCGCTTTATATGGCCATGGAGTTTGCAGGTCCTGTCATTGAGGCGCTTCCGATGGCGGATCGTTTCACTATGTCAAATATGGCGATTGAGGCTGGGGGTAAGGTTGGGCTTATAAATCCCGACGAGGAGACTATGCGCTATGTAAATCAGCGGACAACGAGGGAATTTAAACCGTTAACGAGCGATGAAGGGGCTGAATATACAAAGGTGTTTGAATTCGACTGCGAAAAGATCGAGCCGCAGGTGGCATGCCCCCATCTTCCTGGGAATACGAAAGGGATATCCGAGTTTGGCGACGTTCCGCTTGATCAGGTCGTGATAGGCTCATGCACAAACGGCAGGATCGAAGATCTCGCCGTTGCGGCGGGTTTACTTAAGGGGCGCAAGGTCTCTAAGGGCTTGAGGCTCATCGTACTTCCGGCTACCCCTTTTGTGTATTTTAAGGCCATGGAGCTCGGGTATCTGAAGATATTCATGGAGGCAGGGGCAGTTATCGGGCCCCCGACCTGTGGGCCGTGTTTAGGTGGGCATATGGGGATATTGGCAAAGGGCGAGCGCGCCCTCAGTACAACCAACAGAAATTTCGTAGGTCGGATGGGGCATCCGGAGAGCGAGGTCTATCTCGCGAGCCCGGCAGTGGCTGCAGCAAGCGCGGTATTAGGCAGGATTGCGGGCCCTGACGATCTGTAATGCATCTTGGGTTAGACAAAATAAGATTGGCAAAGGAAAGGCATCATGAAGATAAAGGGAAAGGCCTGGAAATTCGGTGAAAATATAGATACGGATGTGATCATCCCGGCCAGGTATCTGAATACATCCGATCCGGCTGAGCTTGCAAGGCACTGCATGGAAGACAAAGACCCTGAATTCGCCAGGAAGGTGCGCCCAGGCGATGTGATCGTCGCAGGCAAGAACTTCGGCTGTGGTTCATCCAGGGAGCATGCCCCTATAGCGCTTAAGGCTGTGGGTGTAGGTTGCGTCATAGCCCCTAGTTTTGCAAGGATATTCTATCGTAACGCCTTTAATATGGGGCTTCCCATCTTTGAGTCGGCGGATGCCGCAGATGCCATCAGAGAAGGGGATGAGGTAGAGATCGATGCATCTGTTGGTGAAATTAAAGACATCACCACTGGCAAGACCTTTAAATTCAAACCAATCCCACCCTTTATGCAAGAGCTCATCGCTGACGGGGGGCTAATACCGCACATCCTTAATGGACTTGCAAAGAGTTGATACAATATAAGAAACCTCTCATATCATAAGATAGAGTTTTAAAAAGTATGTTATCTCCAATGATTTACTAGGAGATGTGGTTTGGAATACATGAAAGATCGCAGGTCAGTTTTGATTGGAAGTCGGGGCGGGGATGAATATAGATCTCAACCATTGAATTTTAAGAGCGATAAAGGAGTTTATGCATGAAGAATTATAAGATTGCGGTTATTCCAGGCGATGGGACTGGCCCGGAGGTGATCAGAGAGGGTGTAAAGGTGGTGAATGCAGCAGCTGATCGTTTCGGTTTCAAACTGGACCTTACCTGGTATGATTACGGCGGAGAGCGTTATCTCAGGACGGGAGAGGTGTTGCCAGATGGGGCGGTTGAAGACCTTAAACAATATCAAGCTATCTATCTTGGTGCCATAGGTCATCCTGATGTAAGACCAGGTATCCTTGAAAAAGGGATACTTCTTGCCCTGAGGTTTGCCTTGGATCAGTATGTGAATCTGCGTCCAGTGGTTCTCTATCCTGGTGTCGATACGCCGCTTAAGGACAAGGGTCCTGACGAGATCGATTTTGTAGTGGTGAGAGAGAACACAGAGGGACTCTACACAGGTTCAGGCGGGGTCTTGAAAAAGGGCACGCCTGATGAGGTTGCGGTGCAGGAGTCGATAAATACAAGGAAGGGTGTCGAGCGCTGCATAAGATTCGCCTTTGAATATTGCAGAAAGCGGAATAAGAAAAAGAAGTTGACCCTGTGTGGTAAGACCAATGTCCTCACTTTTGCCTTTGATCTCTGGGAGCGCACCTTTTATGAGGTGGCAAAGGAGTATCCTGATATTGAAACCGATTATGCCCATGTTGACGCTACTTGTATGTGGATGGTCAAGAATCCGGAATGGTTTGATGTGATAGTTACCGACAATATGTTCGGTGATATAATCACAGACCTTGGGGCCATGATCCAGGGCGGTATGGGCATCGCCGCCGGCGGCAATATCAACCCCGAGGGGGTTTCCATGTTCGAGCCCATCGGCGGTTCGGCGCCGAAATATACAGGCAAAAATGTGATAAACCCGCTTGCCGCAATATGTGCCGGCCAGATGATGTTAGACTATTTAGGAGAACATGATGCGGCTAAGACGATAGAAGATGCAGTAAAAAAGGTGGTAAGCAAGGATTTGAAGAGCCTTTCTGCCGGTAAGATGGGCCACAGCACCACAGAGGTCGGCGACCTGGTGGCTGGCTATGTGAAAGGATAGGTGCTTTATGTCCAGAGGATATAGCGTGGCAGTCGCCGGTGCGACTGGCGCTGTTGGTCAGATGATGATGAGGGTCTTAGAAGAGAGGGCCTTTCCTGTGAGCCGGATCAGGCTCCTGGCCTCAGAGCGGTCAGAAGGCAAAGAGTTTGTCTTTAACGGCGAAAAGGTCAGGGTGCAAAAGTTAGACCATAACTCATTCAAGGGCGTGGAGGTGGCCCTGTTTTCCGCAGGTGGGGACAGGAGTATTGCATTTGCTCCATCCGCTGTAAAGAGCGGGGCCGTGGTCATAGATAATTCAAGCGCATGGCGCATGGATCCAGACGTGCCGTTGGTGGTCCCTGAGGTCAATCCCCATGCCATAGCCGGATATAAGAACAAGGGGATTATAGCAAACCCGAACTGTTCTACCATCCAGATGGTGGTGGCCCTGAAGCCTTTACATGACTTTGCCAGGATAAAGCGGATCGTGATTTCTACTTATCAGGCCGTGTCAGGGACAGGGCAAAAGGCGATAGCTGAGCTTGATGGTCAGGTCAAGGCCTGGGCCAACGGCCAATCCATGGAAAGCAGGATCTATCCTCACAGGATCGCCTTCAACTGCCTTCCCCACATAGACAGCTTTCTTGATAACGGCTATACAAAGGAAGAGATGAAGATGGTCAACGAGACCAGGAAGATACTTGAGGCACCGGATATACTGGTTTCGGCGACCGCTGTGCGCGTTCCGGTATTTTATGGCCATTCAGAGGCGGTCAATGTGGAGTTTGAGAGATGTATAACACCTGAAAGGGCAAGAGAACTCCTTGCCGCTGCGCCAGGGGTAAGGGTTGTAGATGAACCTGGGGCGAATAGATATCCTATGGCTATTGAAGCCGCAGGTCAGGATTTTACCTTTGTGGGCCGCATACGCGAGGATTTATCCTGCGCTAACGGCCTTGCGATGTGGATCGTGGCTGACAATATACGAAAGGGCGCGGCGACAAATGCCGTTCAAATAGCCGAGATACTGATAAAGGACTATATATAAACTAGATATAAACAAACTTTATATCAGAGCCTAAAGTCTGCCCCAATTATAATCCGATCTTCGGTCTGTCGGCGGCCACGGGAAAGTGCAGAATTGAATGAACCGCCTCTGCGCCCCGTAGCAGCCGAATGTCTTCTCTATGGGTCCCACTTGTTCTTGAGATTCTTGAGATATGGTTTCCTACGGCCGATCTCCCTGCAATATCTCTGCTAGCTTTATATAATTGAAATGATAAAAATGTTCCCTGGAGTACACGATGTCTGCAGACCTGCGAGACATTCCAAGATGGCTTCCAGCCTCTGCAACCCCAGTTCGTCTTCGAGTTCTTAAAGATTAGAAATCCGTCTTCTTGGTCTTGCTTGGATTATTTTTTATTTTGTAGTGACTTCAGCATGTGTTACAATAACAAATATTATTGATAATGGTATGACATTACGGAGGTAAGTTATGACGATAAGCCAGGCCGACAGAGATTTTGAACGCGCATTAGAGATCGGGCGTCCACCGAATATCAAAAAGCTCTTTCCCAATTCAAGGGCCTTGATTGTGAGCGGCAAGGTCATCGACAGGGCCATGACCGAAAAAGGCAAGGCCATGACCATAGCTGCGAATGCAAGGAATCGTTTTGTAATAAGGGGCGCGTTAATAGCTGCACAGCGGGCTAGTGCCGCTATTATCATTGAGATTGCAAAGTCAGAGGGCGGTCAGAATGCATATTGTCCTGTAAATTATTGGAACATCGCCTGTTTTGTGGATCAAACAATGAACGAGCTTGGGGTCAATGTGCCGGTTGCCGTACATGCCGATCATTATGCCATCAAGGGGCCAAAGGATATAGCGCAGGCCAAGACCGAGATACCCTCCATCTTTGACGCAGGGATCACATCGATAGCTATAGATGCATCGCATCTGCCTGACGACGAGAACCTTCTTGCCAATATAGCGCTGAATCCGCTTATTCCCAAATGGGCCGGGCTTGAGACGGAGGTTGGGGAGATAAAGGGCAAGGAGGGGCTTTCGACGCCGGATGAGGCCTTGTTTTTAATTAAAGGGCTTAATGCCCATGGGATATTCCCGGACTGGATCGCACTCAACAACGGGACTACGCATGGGCTTGAAGCAAGCGCTCAAGGGATACAAGTAGGGCTTACCGAGGAGATACATAGGGTCTTGTCCCCATATAAAGTTTCAGGCGCCCAGCATGGGACTTCGGGCAACAGCTCGGAGCGGCTAAAGGAGATAGCCTCAAAGACCAGGACCACCAAGGCCAACGTCGCAACAGCGCTCCAGATGATATCATGGGGTCTGAAGGTCAATGACTACGGTAACGCCGAGATGGATGAGGCTGGGAATTTCATAAAACTGGAAGACGAAGGCGTCACAGAGGAGATGTGGCAGGCTATGGTTGCATATGCCTTTGAAAAAGGTCTTAAGGCTGGGGACTACAAGAAATTAAATCTCGTTTTCGACAATAAACTTATGGCGCAGCCGAGGGAGATAAGAGAGAGGATGGCGAGGAGGGTGGAAGATTTTGTATATCATCTCTTGGTCGATGTCTTCAATGCCGCCAATTCCGCGCCCCTTGCTATAGATGCCATACTTTCCACTGGTTCTTATGACCTTGGTCCGAAGGCCTCAAGGGTCGAAGACCCTGCGGATTGGACTGAAGACAAGATAAGACAGAGGGCAAAGGGGCTTAACACCAACAAGGGTCCAGCCGGCAGTTTTGACGATTAGGCCTGTAAGTCATGAGGATTATTGCCGGGGAGGCGAGGGGGCGCAGGCTCTTTGTGCCTAAGGTGCGCGGACTTAGGCCAACAACTGACTTAGTAAGAGAGGCGCTTTTCCAGATATTGACCAATCACATCCCTGTTCCGTGGACCGAGACCCGCGTTATGGACCTCTTTGCAGGTGCAGGCACATTGGGGCTTGAAGCCCTGTCAAGAGGGGCAAAGGAGGCGGTGTTTATAGAGCTTTCAAGGAAGGCAATCGACGGAATTTATAGAAATGTCGAGGTTTGCGGTTTCTTGTCCAGGGCTACTGTGATAAGGGCTGATGCCGGCCAGGGATCCGCCATGGTCTACGGATTGATCGAGAGAGAAGGACCGTTTGATGTCATTATGGCCGATCCACCTTATATGGAAGGGTTGTCAAACCAGTGTCTAGGATGGGTGGTTCATTCGAGTGCATTGCGCATAGGCGGTATTATGGCGGTAGAGGAGTTTAAAAAGGTTGAGCTTCCACAGGGATTCGGTATGGATAACGGCGACAAGGCATTGAAACTCGTCGATGTCCGCGCCTATGGACAGTCTAGGATATGGTTTTATAAGAGAGGTTGACGATGACGAAGCGCATAGCCGTTTATCCCGGGACGTTTGATCCCGTTACGAATGGACATATAGACCTCATAGAGCGCGCCCTCAGGCTGTTTGATAAGATAGTCATTGGGATCGGCACGAATCCGGCAAAGGCGCCGCTTTTCACCCTTGAGGAGCGGATTGAGATGATAAAAGACACCGTTGGGGTGGATGGGCGTATTGAAGTTGCAAGCTTTGATGGTCTGTTGGTCGATTTCGCGGTTAGACACGGGGCTTGCGCGATTCTCCGCGGTTTGAGAGCAGTTTCTGACTTTGATTATGAGCTTCAGCGGGCGCTGATGAACCGCAAGCTTGCGCGTGATATAGAGACCGTATTTTTGATGACAGGTTTTCGTTGGATATATATAAGTTCTACTATTGTAAAAGAGGCGGCCCGTTTTGGCGGAAGCCTTGAAGACCTTGTGCCTCCTCTTGTAGAAGAAAGACTCAGAGAAAAGTTCAGGGAGATAAACCTTCAGACTGTTCGCTGAATATATCGGCGCTGAATATGTATATCTTTGTCGCAGGGTCTTTCCAACATCCAGGAGCCAGTCCGGCTTTCAGACATGTTTGATCCAGAAATGTCAAGCGGTCCCAACCGTATTCAGTGGCCACCTGCGGCAGGAGTACGCCGCTGTAAGGTCCGCTTATTATATAGATGCCATGTGTCCCTATCTCTATCTCGTTGATGCTGCTGATAAGCCTTAGGGGACTCAAGACTGAGATCTCTATGTCTATTTCTTTGAGCTCCTGGCTCGTCAATGGTCTGAATCTAGGGTCATGAAAGGCGCTTGATATGGCCATGTCCATTACTTGTTCATAGAGGGGTTTGTTTGATACGAATGTACCTATACAGCCCCTAAGATTTCCATGCTTATGCAGAGTGACGAAGACACCAGAATGTCTTTGCAGTCTTGGTTCCCTTACGATCGGGATGCTTAGCGGGGCGTCTTTCAGCTTAGCATCTATGGTTTTTCTCGCGAGTTCGAGCAAAAAACGCCGTTCTTCCTTGCTAAATTGATCTATTTGTGTCATATTTTTTCCTTTTTAAATTGCATAGTTGTTGCACAACTAAAGACGATGATTATGTTTAATTTAAATATCAAAAATATTTATAATAAAAACAAGGAGGTAAACATGCGTTGTTATAAAAACCCGAAGCGGTTGACCCATCCAGCCATATGTAGAAACTGCAGGCGTAATTGTGAGTTCGCCGGCAAAAAGGACAAGGCGCAGAGGAGGGCTCGGTATTAATTAAAATCATTGCTCTGTTTCTGTCAGTGTAAGACCTTCGTCGCGCCATTTTAGCCGCTCCTGGTAGTAACCCCAAAAAAAGGCCAATACAGTCCCTGCCGCAAGCCCTGTAAAGACGGCGAATAACTTTAATCTGCAATCGTTTTCTTTTTTTAAGGGTGTCAGCTCCTTACGGCAGTATCTACAAATCAGGGCGTCTTTCCTTATCTTTTCCCTGCAATACGGACAGCGTCTCTTTGACATGGGTTGCTCCTTATCGGTGATAGCTGATTTTGACTCAAACAGGATATATGAATCAAGGATTGTTTGTCAAATCTGTCTTGACAATTCAGCATCCGATGGGCGTACATAGATTGGCCTCAGTGTGCCGATATCGCTACCGACCGCTCCTGACATGTATCTACGCCAGGCTATAAGGCCTATATTTTCCGCCTTTATACGGGCGAGATGGGCTGGTACCAGATATGCTTTTCTGTCTAGCGAGAGCTCTTTGTCTTCTTTTATGCCCAGAAGATGCGCACCGTCGCCCAAAAAAAATATCCTACCGCGACCGGGGAGTTGTTCCAGGACCTCTTTCGGGGTTAGGCACTGAAATCGACTGATCCTTACGTGCCAGCCGTCCATCTGCCCTTTATAAAAGGCCAGATAAACCTGGGATTTTTTGGCATCGAGCACAGGGCATATGATATCTCCTTCGCAGCATATGATGTTGGCCGCAAGTGCATCAAGTGTAGGGACCCCAATAAGGGGGATGCCGAGCGAAAAAGCAAGGCCTTTTGCTGTGGCAAGGCCTATCCTGAGCCCAGTGAAACTCCCAGGCCCGAGACCTACTGCTATCATATTTATATGGGACCATTCCATTATGAGGTCCTTGAATAGCCAACCTATCGCCCTCAAGAGCCTTTTTGAGTAGGTCCCGCAGCCTGATGAAAGCGTGATCTCTCCCAAAAGGGTTCTGTCTTTAAGCACGGCAATCCCGCCAAACGGTCCAGATGTCTCCAGCGCGAGCGTGATCATTTAAATTGCCTGTTATGGGGTTGTTGTGACAGTATGAGCTATGCCCAAAAGTCTTATGATGTCGTTGTAGAATACAAACAACATTAGGGTCCCCAGGATGGCCATGCCGATCTTTTGTGCAAATTCCATCTGCTTTATCGACAGTGGGCGGCCTATTATGGCCTCGAGTGTAAAGAATGCAAGGTGACCGCCGTCGAGTACTGGTATGGGTAAGAGGTTTAAGAGTCCCAGGTTGATGCTTAGTATGGCAATAAAATAAAAAAGGTTCAGCAGCCCAAGCTGGGCCTGTTCTCCGGCGAGTTGGGCGATCATTATCGGACCTCCAAGTGTAGAGAGCGGGATCGCCCTCTGGATGATTTTTAAAAAGCCCTTGGCTGTAAGGACGGTAAGCTCCCATGTCTTCACCGATGCCTGGGCAAGTGCCTCAAGCGGATTCAGCTTTTCTATTTTCAGGTCTCCGGCGGCGCTGATGCCTATGACAGGGACCTTCACCTCTTCGCCGAATATGTTTTTGAGCCGGGTTATGTTTGGCTTGACAATCAGGTCAAGCAGTTTTTCGCCCCTTTTTATTGATATAGATATCTCATGCCCTGGGTATTTTTTTATCCTTTCAGAGACCTCCTGCCATGTCTTGACCGGCTGACCATTTATGGCGATTATCTTGTCCTTTTTCGTGATGCCAGCCTTTTGAGCAGGGGATCCAGCCTGTACATTACCTATGTCCGGGAGCAGTATCGGATTTCCATAACTAAGGAATATTACAAAAAAAATAGCCCAGGCAAAGATGATATTGAATAGGGGCCCGGCGAATACGATCGCCGCCCTTTGCCACACTGGCCTGTGAGAAAATGACCCTTTTATTTCATTATCGGGCACGGGTTCATCGGGTTGCTCACCGAGCATTTTTACAAATCCGCCTAGCGGGAGGGCAGAGACGCAGTAATCTGTAGGCCCGCGAATTATCCCAAAAAGTCTTGGTCCGAAACCAAAGGAGAATTTTAGTACCTTTATGCCGAGGCGTCTGGCTACTATAAAGTGACCGAATTCATGGACCAAGATAAGGAGACTCAGTACCAAGAGAAAAGACCAAACCGTCGTCATGTTATTATGCTCCTGGATGGCGGCGCAGAGGTCATGCATTGGACAAGGTTGTCTGCTTTGAGCCTCGCCAGGGCGTCCGCCCTCAACACATCGTCAAGTCCGTTTATTTCCTCCGGTGCGATAGAGGAGAGTACCTCGTTTACTATATCGGCTATTGTATTGAAACCGATACGTCCTTCAAGAAAGGCCTCAACTGCCACTTCGTTTGCGCCGTTCAATATGGTGGTGGCCGTACCGCCCACCTTTGCCGCCCTATATGCCATGGAAAGGCATGGGAATTTATCCATTGAAGGCCTTTCAAAGGTCAGTGGAGCGGTCTTTGTAAGGTCAAGGGCTGGAATGTCCAGTTTCATTCGTTCCGGCCATGCAAGTGCATAGGCTATGGGTATGCGCATATCCGGAACAGCCATCTGGGCCACGATCGAACCGTCGGAATATTCAACCATTGAGTGGACTATGCTCTGCGGGTGGATGAGCACGTCGATCAAGTCAACCCTGATATCGAAGAGGCAGCTTGCCTCTATCACCTCGAGCCCTTTATTCATAAGCGTGGCTGAATCAACGGATATCTTTGCGCCCATTGACCAAGTTGGATGTTTGATTGCATCCTCGGCCGTAACATTTGCCATTTCCTCCTGAGACATATCTTTGAATGGACCCCCTGAAGCCGTAAGAATAAGCCTCTTGATGTCTTCCTTTCTGTTTCCAGCCATACACTGGAATATGGCTGAGTGTTCACTGTCGACAGGGAGTAGCCTGCAATTGTTTTTATCGGCGATGGCCTTTACTAACGGGCCTGCAGTGACCAGCGATTCCTTATTTGCAAGGGCTACATCTTTCCCTGCATCCAAGGCGGCTATGGTAGGTATAAGTCCGGCTGCCCCGACCATGGCCGAGACGACTATGTCAACCTCTGGCATCTGTGCCAGCGCCCTATAGCCGGCTTTGCCGTAGAGGATTTGTGTCCTGGGTAGACCAGGCGTGTTTGTAAGCTTCTTGGCAAGTTCAGGCGTCATGACCGTAACAAGGCGCGGCCTGAATAACCTGATCTGTTCTGCTAAGAGTGCTATATTTTTGCCCGCGCCGAGCCCGACTACCTTGATTTGTCCATTGGATCTGGCCGCTACATCCAAGACGTTTTTGCCGATAGAACCTGTGGAACCAAGGACCGATATGGTTTTCATTGAAATAGACCGTATTTTTCAGTAAGTTGCAATATCCAGTACATCATGGGTGTCGCCATAAGGAGGGCGTCTATCCTGTCAAAGATACCGCCGTGACCTGGCAGCAATGATCCTGAATCCTTTACGCCGAATGAACGCTTCACGAGTGATTCGGTGAGATCGCCGATCTGTCCTGTTATTCCAAGCGCAGCCGCAAGCGCTCCAATGAATATGGGGCTTGTCCTGTTAAAGAGCAAGGCACCAGCCCCTGAACCTACGATAACGCTGCTTACCAGGCCGCCTGCTGCCCCTTCTATCGTTTTTCCTTTACTTAGCACAGGGCACAGCTTGTGCCTGCCGACAGCGCTTCCTGTATAATAGGCCCCTACGTCACCGGCGAATATTACACAGAAGAGAAAGAAGACCCATTCCCTTCCGGCCTCAAGCGATCTGATCAAGACAAGATGGGCCGCACACAGGCCGATGTAGGATGCGCCCATCAGGAATGCAGCCCAGTTCAATAAGGGGTTCGGCCATATCTTGACGGACGGTATGAATATCAAAATGCTGCTGAAAAGCGCAAGGTAAAGTCCCGCAGCAATGGCGCCGGGTTCAGGATTTATAATGGCACATACAACTGGCAAGAGTCCGATTATAATCCCGAGCCTGCCAACTGCATTTGGACAAGGGAATGTAATTGCAAAATATTCCCTTAGACATAAGGCGGTTGCGGCGATCACCATGAATAAAAACGCCATCTCTCCGCTGTGCCCGCCTTTGCTTAAAACGGCCAACGACGCCAGTGCAAGGATGGCAGCGGTGATAACCCTTTTCCTGTGCATATCTTAAGATATCTGCTCGGCGGTAAGGCCGAACCTTCTTTCTCTTTTCTGATATTCATAGAGGGCGGCCATAAAGTCGTCTCTGCCAAAGTCAGGCCACAGGGTCGGTGTTATGTAGATTTCAGCATAAGCGGCCTGATATAAGAGAAAATTGCTAAGCCTTTCTTCCCCGCTTGTCCTTATTATAAGATCTGGATCCGGCAGCCCTGCCGTATAGAGACAGCCTGCAAAACTTCCTTCGTCTATGTCTTCAGGACATATCTCGCCCCTTAGACATCTTTCCGCAAGCACCTTGGCCGCCCTCACGATCTCAGCTCTGCCGCCGTAGCTAAGGGCGAGATTCAAAATCATTTCTTTATTTACAGAGGTCTTTTTAATGGTTTCCTCAAGATATTTCCTTACTCTATCAGGCAGTTTTTCGATCTCGCCTATGGCCTTGAGAGCTATCTTGTTCCCTAGGAGTTCATCAAGTTCACTTTCAAGGTAGTTATATAAGAGGTCCATAAGGGCATTTACCTCGTCTCTGGGCCTGCCCCAATTTTCGCTGGAAAAGGCATACAGCGTAAGTACCGATATCCCAAGTTCTCGCGCCTGCCTAACTACGGAACGAACGGCCTTTACCCCCTCTTTGTGTCCCATGACCCTTGGAAGGTCTCTGAGCCTTGCCCATCTGCCGTTTCCATCCATTATTATAGCCACATGCCCTGGGAGTTTTGTCAGGTCTTTATTGGTGGCCATTCTTTCGGTTAGAATTCCAGAACCTCCTTTTCTTTTAAAGCGAGGATGTCTTCGACCTTTTTGACGTGCCCATCGGTTATTTTTTGTATTTCGTCTTGTAGTTTAAAAAAGTCGTCTTCAGAAAGACCCTTGTCTTTTTTTTGAGCCTTAAGGCGCTCTATCATGTCCCTTCTGATGTTTCTTATGGCTACTTTGCATTCTTCGGCCATCTTTTTGACCATTTTGACCAGGTCTTTTCTCCTTTGTTCGTTAAGTGGCGGGATGTTGATACGGATCATCTTCCCGTCGCTGTTGGGTGTCAGGCCGAGGTCGGATTTCAATATGGCCTTTTCGATGAGTCCAAGGATTGCATTGTCCCACGGCTGAATGGTAAGAAGTCTGCTTTCAGGGGCGGCTATGGTCGCCAATTGGTTGATGGGCATGAGTGTCCCATAATAATCTACCTTGATACCTTCAAGAAGGGCTGGGGCCGCTCGGCCCGTCCTTATCCTTGCAAGTTCCTTTTGAAAGGATTCTATAGCCTTGTCCATTCTTGATTTCGTATCTTTGATGACCGCATCGTGCATTGTCATCCTCCTCTTACAATCGTACCTATTGGTTTTCCCATTATTACACCTTTTATGTTGCCTGGGGTCTTCATATTGAAGACGATTATGGGAAGCCGACCGTCGCGCGCCATGGAGACTGCTGAGGCGTCCATGACCTTTAGTCCCATCTCGAGTACATCCTGATAGGTCAAATTGTTAAACTTAACCGCTTCAGGGTACTTTTTGGGATCTCTATCATATATGCCGTCCACGCTTGTTGCCTTCATGAGCAGGTCAGCCTTTATCTCGAGCGCGCGCAATGCGGCGGCTGTGTCTGTTGTAAAAAATGGGTTGCCTGTGCCTGCAGCGAAGATTACGATTCTGCCCTTTTCAAGGTGTTTAAGCGCCCTGGCCCTTATAAAGGGTTCGGCCATTCTACCGACTTCGATGGCCGACATTATCCTGGTCGATACCCTCCGTTTTGTGAGCGCATCTTGGATAGCGAGGGCATTCATAATCGTGGCGAGCATGCCTATTTGATCTGCCGTGGCCCTGTCCATGCCCTGGGCTGCGCCCATAACCCCTCTGAATATGTTGCCGCCCCCTACAACAACACCCATCTGTACGCCAAGTCCATGTATCTGGGACAGTTCATCGGCAAGTTCATTTACAGCGTCCTGTGATATACCACCATGGAGGTCATCGGAAAGCCCTTCTCCGCTTAGCTTTAAAAGGACCCGTTTGTATGGTAGGGCTGTAAAATTCTTTGACGGCATATACTTGTACTATTCAGCCCCTATCTGGTAGCGTATAAAGCGCTTTATAGAGATATTTTCCCCCATTTTTGCCATGAGTTCGTTCAGGAGGTCTTGCACGGATATGTCGGGGTTCTTTACAAAAGGCTGTTCAAGGAGGCAGACTTCTTTATAGAATTTTTCAAGCCTACCCGTTACCATCTTTTCTGCGATATGTTCAGGCTTACCGGCATCAACGGCCTGGTTTTTATATATAGCCTTTTCTTTTTCGATGATTTCCGTCGGGACATCTTCCCTTCTTATGCAGATGGGGTTGGATGCCGCTATTTGCATGGCGATATCCCTTGCGAATTGGATGAATTGATCTGTTTTTGCTACAAAATCAGTTTCGCAGTTTACCTCCACCATTACCCCAAGTTTATTTCCTGCATGAATATAGGATTGTATGATCCCTTCGGATGTTACACGTCCGGCCCTTTTTGCTGCAACTGCCAATCCTTTTTGGCGGAGCCATGCAACCGCCTTTTCCATGTCGCCGCCGCATTCTTGAAGCGCCTTTTTGCAATCCATCATTCCTGCATTGGTCCTATCCCTTAATTCCTTGACCTTTGCAGCAGATATATCAACCATGATAACTCCTCCAAGAAATTGTCTTTAAGTTTAATCAAAATGAATAAAGTGTGATTATCACAGAGGCCTTGTTAGGCCTCGACCGCTGTATATTCCTCTTCAACTTCAACGACGGTCTCTTCGACTGTATTTTTATCAGCCCCCATCTCTTCTTCTGTGACGGCCTTGTCAGTCGCGGCCTGCTGGGCCTCGGCGAGCCGCTGCCTGCCTTCAATTATGGCGTCGGCCATCTTGGCCGTTATTAGTCTTATGGCGCGTATTGCATCGTCGTTGCCTGGTATAGGATAGTCGATCCCATCAGGGTCGCAGTTGGTGTCAACGATCGCCACCACAGGTATCCCAAGTTTTTTGGCCTCTTTTACCGCTATCTCTTCTTCGTTTGAATCGACTATGAACAAGGCCGATGGTAAGGATGTCATATTTTTTATCCCACCGATGTTAAGTGTGAGTTTTTCACGTAACCTATTCATCAGCAGGATCTCTTTCTTGGGAAATCTCTCTATGCTGCCGTCTTCAAACATGGCATCGAGACGTTTCAATTTTTCGATCCCTTTTTGAATCGTATGGAAATTTGTTAGCGTCCCACCCAACCATCTGTTATTGACGTACGGCATTTCACACCGTATGGCCTCTTCGGCTATAGCGTCCTGTGCCTGTTTTTTTGTGCCTATAAAAAGTACTATACCCCCTGCTTCGGCTATATTGCTTACAAAATCATATGCGGTCTTAAAAAATTTTACGGTTTTTTGGAGATCTATTATATAGATACCATTTCTTGCCCCAAAGATATATGGCTTCATCTTTGGGTTCCATCGCCTAGTCTGATGTCCGAAATGTACCCCCGCCTCTAAAAGTTGTTTCATTGTTACGTAACCCATAGGTCCTCCTAAAGTGGTTTTTCCACCACCAAGCTTTAAAAAAGATATGCCCGTCTTGCCTATTAAGACGGCACCACGTGGAGTTGCCTGGTGTGTGTAATTTAAATCTGTTCTTTGTAACACCGAGGCAGAAGTTTTGCAAGCATATGGGGGTCGATATAAATAAAAAAGGGCGATATGATATCGCCCTTTTTTTTGAATCGAATCTAATTTTTTCAGGCGGTTTTGATTTCTATCTGTTTCGGCTTAACCTCCTCTTTTTTGGGCAAGACCAGTTTTAAAACCCCCTTTTCATATGTTGCAGTGGCTTTTTCGGCATCTATGGATACCGGCAACCTTATCATCCTTGAAAAGGAACCGTATCTTGTTTCGACACGGTGATAATTTTCGTCTTTTTCTTCTGTCTTTCTCTGTTTCTCACCCTTGATGGTGAGCATATCGCCTGCAATGGAGATGTCTATATCTTTGGCATCCATGCCAGGCACTTCAGCTTTTATGATGAGACTGTCTTTGGTTTCGGAGAGATCAATGGAAGGGATCCATGTGCCCTCGGTGCTCACCAGTTCGCCACCGCCAAAAAAATCTTCCCACACCTTGTCCATCTCTCTCCTCAGATTACTTAGCTCCCGGAACGGTCTCCACGGTTGGATCTCAAACATAGCTCATCTCCTCCTTTCTTTTTTTGAAAAAAATAAGATTTGATAATATAAAGTCAAGTGGAGATGAGTTTATAGCCTCACAGCATAAATAAAAGACCCTCTTTTTCAGAGGGTCTTTTATTCTCATGTTTTTGAGGTTGTTTGACTATTATTTCGTCTTGGGGGCTTCGGGTGTTGCTGCAGGTGCTGCCTGCTCAGTAGCAGGTGCCGCCGGCTTAGCCTCTTCCTTTGGTGTTGCTGCAGGTGCTGCCTGCTCAGTAGCAGGTGCCGCCGGCTTAGCCTCTTCCTTTGGTGTTGCTGCAGGTGCTGCCTGCTCAGTAGCAGGTGCCGCCTCTTCTACCTTGGGTGCAGGTGCTGCCTGCTCAGTGGTTGTCCCTTCTTTCTTTTCTTCAGATTTTGAGCACGCCACAAGCCCGCCCATAAGGGAAACTGAAACCAATACTGCGATCAAGAGATTCAGCTTTTTCATTCTCCTTCTCCTTTTCTGATGTTGGCTCTAGAGGCCTAAATTTTTTGATAAAAATCGATCTTAATTTAATTTAAGATATTATACAAATATTATTTGAATCGTCAAGTATTATTGATCACAATGGAACAATAAATCAATGATGGCCGTTGACATCAAGGCCGCCGCTAAGTATCTTGAATCATCTGTGGGTAAGCGCACATCTTTTTTTGAGGTTATGTTTTACCCTGAGGCTGTAAAGGTCAGCTCTTCTTTATCGTCCTGTTCATCAACCCTTGCCTTGCTTTTGGGTTCTGCCATGCTTGGGGCAAGCTAACTTTTAAATATTATAAAATATTGAGGTCGAAATCAATCTAAATTTTTTAGATAGAGGTGTTATATGGCTGTCTTGAAGCAGATGACAGGGATATACATAATCATCTTTTCAGTGTTGTTTTTTGCCCCGTTCCTTTCTTGTGCCGAGATGGTTTCTGTGGGCAAAAACGAAAACCATGCGGTGGCCGAGGTCCATGGAAAGTTTATAACAATAAAGGATGTGGTGGAATTTGCCAAGACCTCGCCGAATTTTAATTCGATGCTTCAGTTCCCGGGTGGGGCACCGAAGGTGCTGAATGAACTCATATGGCGCAAACTCCTGCTCCTTGAGGGGCGGGATGCAGGAATAATAAAGCCCGGTGAAGAAAAAGAAGGCGACGATGAGCTTCTCGTCCTTCGTGTTCTCAAGAAGTTGCTGCCCCCATTTAAACCGCTCACAACCGAAGAGCTTCATTCGTTTTATGAAAGACACAAGGCCCTTTTTTCTACGCCTCTGATGCTTCGCATCTCTCAGATCAAGGTCGAGATAAAAGATAAAGGCGAAGCCGCCGCGCTGGCAAAGATAAATGAGGCAAAAAGGGCCATCGACGAGGGGACGCCTTTTGATAAAGTCGCTAAAAAATACTCAGAAGATGGATTCAGCAGGGACAGGGGCGGCGATCTGGGTTTTATTCCTATGGAGAAGATAGAGTCGTCAAAGATTGAAAAGACCCTTGAGTCTCTGCCGTTGAACAGGCCGAGCGGGGTGTTGAAAAACGGCGATGCCTTTGTCATATATATGGTGACTGAGAGAGAAGAGCCTATCGCCGACCCGTATGGCAAAATAATCGAGACAGTGCAGCAAAAGGCGGATGAATGGCGCAGGAGTAAGGCAATGGCCGAGCTTCGCAAGAGGCTTGAGAAGAAATGGGGAGTTGAATATTTGGACAAAGAATGGATGCCGAAAGAAGACAGATGACGGCGCAAGGACTTTGGAGGTTAAGGGAATTATTTTTTTGTCTTTTCAAGAGAGAGCTCGGCAATTCCTATTCAGGGCATTTGGCCGGTTTTTTTTCGATAATGGTAAATCCATTGGTGCAACTGGCCGTATATGCCTTTGTATTTAAGATAGTATTCAAGGTCAGATTCCCTGAATTATCAGGTCAGGATTTTGTAGCCTTCGTGGCCACGGCGATGTGGCCGTGGATGGCGTTTCAGATCGGTGTTCAAAAAGGACTTGCCTCGATTGAGGCTAACAGAAATCTTGTCAAGAAGGTATGGTTGCCCCATGAGTTTCTCGTTTACGCCTCTGTAGGCTCCATCTATGTGATTCAAATCACAGGTTTTATATTCGTTATTCTGGTCTTGTATTTAACAGACTTTTCGATCCATGTATTCAAACTACCGTTCATATTGCCGGTGTTGATCCTGCAGTTTATTTTTACCGCCGGCCTTGCTTTGATTTTTGCGGCACTCAAGGTCTTTGTGGAGGACTTAGGCCAAGCTATAGCCCCTTTATTTACAGTCTGGTTTTATGCGACGCCGGTTCTCTATCCAATCAGTCTTGCCCCTATACAACTTCGTAATATCATCGAACTCAATCCCATGACTTATTGTGTAAGCCGTATTCGGGATGTCATTTTATATAATAAATTTCAGATAGGCTTGATGGATGCCTTTCAATCTGTAGCGATTGTCCTTTTTTTCATATTTGCGCGCCTGTTTTTTAATAGGCTTTCGCCTTATTTCGAAAATGTCCTATAGGTTATTAAATCATCTAACAGGGTTACTAAGAGAAGCCCTGATAGAAAATAAACTGTCGTTTTGATATGTCTTTGTCTTTGGTAAGGCTCAGAAATTGCAGCAAAGGATATCCATTACTTAGTCCAGGTCTTGGGAATTTAAAAAATATCTGGTCGTTTTTGACAGGGCGGGGAGACATCCCGAGTTTTTATGCCGTTCATGGGATAGATCTGGATATAAGTAAAGGGGAGTCGATTGGACTTATCGGTGAAAATGGTGCAGGCAAATCGACCCTCCTTAAAATTATCGCTGGTGTTGTAAGACCGACATCAGGTACTGTTGAGGTCAATGCCAGGATAGGCGCATTGCTGGAGCTTGGTGCCGGGTTTCATCCTGAGCAAACAGGCAGGGAAAATATCAGGCTGGCGGCTACGCTTATGGGCATGACCAGCGCCGAGATAAGGGAGAGCATAGACGATATAATAGAGTTTGCGGATATCGGAGATCATATAGACAGGCCTATAAAACATTATTCCTCCGGTATGGTTGTCAGGCTTGGCTTCGCCATAGTTACTGCCATGCGCCCCGACTTGCTCATCACCGATGAAGTCCTTGCGGTAGGCGATGAATCTTTTCAAAAAAAGTGCATAAGATGGATGGAGTCATATCTGTCGGGCGGAGGCACCTTGATGCTTTGTTCCCACGGTATGTACCATATTCAGAAATTGTGTCGAAAGGCATTGTGGCTCAAGGATGGTAAGGCGCATATGTTTGGAGATGCAATGGAGGTGACGCAAAGCTATCTCGCCTATTTTGAGGAGATGGAGCGCGGCTGTAAAGAAAAGACGGGTCCAGAAGAACTTGGGGTGCGCAAGGCCTCAATTTATGACGATGTCTATTCAGTGTTGGAGGTACATATGGAGGATGCGTACGGCAAGATCGTTTACGACATCAGGCATGGGGACGATGTAACCGTTCGAGGGGTGGTTTATTCGCCTGACGGTCGCACGCCTGTCGTGGCCATCGGCATCTTGAGGGCCGACGGTACCCCTGTTTATGCCACATCCACAGAAATTGACGGATCTGAACCTTATATCCTATCTAATCCAGGACGATTTGGTTTTTCTATATATTTTAAAAAATTGCCGCTCCTGCCAGGAAGGTATATCCTGCGAGCCCACGCCATGGATCCTGAGGCCATGCGGCTGTTTGATCCGTTGGAATGTCCTTTTAGGGTCTTGGGTGACATAAGGGACATGGGTATTTGCTATTTGGAACACGTATGGCGGCATGAATAATCATATCCGCCTGTTTGATCGGCGATGACTGGTTTTTATTTATGAGCCTGAGACAGAACCTTTTGGATCTTTTCGAGCTTTTTTTGTTGCCAGGGCTCGCGATTTTTATCCCCTGGCCCTTTTGTTTCCGAATCTACAGATTTTTTGCAGCATTTGATTGGATTTACAAGACAGAGACCCAGATGGCCGTCAGCCGGGCTGCAGCGATCGCCGGAATCGCCGATACCATTGCTTGGGCATCTGCCTATCGTTTGACAAGGCTCGTTGACCATGCCGATCTCTACCTCTCTCTTTTCCGCAGTAACAGATGGTTCAAGAAATACGTCTCGGTGACAGGTCTTGGTTGGCCAGCGGATGACGTCCCATTTTTGGCCATAACCTTTCATTTCGGCGCTGGTCTGTGGTCTTTGAGGCATCTGAAGGCCACTGGAAGATTCATCTCAGGCCTTATGAAGGGATTCAACAGAGAGGAGTTCCCTGGCAGGTTTGTACGCTATTGTTACGGTCGCCTTCGTACCTATGCGATTTCAAGGGCTGGGGTAAAAAACCTCGTGTTTCTCGATAAGGGCAGTTATTTTAAATTGAGAAACGTCTTCAGTGCCAGGTCATGTCTTGTTGCGCTACTGGATGTTCCGACAAGGCGGCAGCGAAATGCCATTAAGGCTTCGCTCTTTGGCCGTGATATCTTTTTGCCGCGCGGCTTGATCCATCTGGCAGCGAGAGAGAAGATCCCGATTATAGCCTATTCAGCCACGCTTGACAGAGAGACCGGCGCAAGGACAATAAATATAAGCGAACTAGTTAAAAGCGATAGCGAGGAGGTTCTTGCCGATTATCTTGTAAATGAGCTTAAAAAGGTCGTATATTCCGATACGGCATCTTGGCATTGTTGGGAATATGTAGATATGTTTTTTGTTGATCATGAAAAGTAATCATATATACAATAGAGTAATGTCCATTGATAGTGGTGATTCTCTCTCTATAATTGCAAAACAGGTTAGACATGGCGCCAAAGTATTAGAACTTGGTGTTGCTTCAGGTTATTTTGGGCGTTTTCTAGTTGAACAACTTGATTGTATAGTAGATGGTATAGAGATAGATCCATTAATGGCTGAAATAGCTAGGAGATATTATAGAAAATTAATTATAGGTGATTTGGAAAATATCTCCCTGAGTGATCAGATAGATACTGATTATAATTATATTATATGTGCAGATATCCTCGAACATTTAAAGGAGCCATCCCAGGTACTTGAAAATTTAAAATCTTTTTTAAAAAGGGATGGTGAAATTTTAATTTCGATTCCGAATATTGCTTATGCAGGGGCGGTAATTGCGATAATAAGCGGGGATTTCCCTTATAGAGACGAAGGATTGTTAGATAAAAGCCATTTAAGATTTTTTACTCTTAAAAGTTTTTTACGGATGCTTATTGAGCTTAAATATGACGTAAAGAGAATAGAAAAAGTACATCTGTCATTTGAAGAAAGTGAATTTGCTTATATGATAAGCGAGATAGACCCTCAGATTAGAAAGTATCTCTTTGGAATTCCTGACTCCGATGTCTATCAATATGTTCTTGCTGTGGGCTTGTATGATTCAGCAAATGGATTTTTTAATCCAAGATCTAAATTGTCAGTTTATCCTGAGGAAGAAAAAATAGATGTAATCATACCTGTTTATAAAGGCGAAATAGAGACAAAAAGATGTATTGAGAGTGTATTATCGTATGAACAGAATGCGCCATTTGAAGTTATCGTAATAGACGATAATAGTCCTGATATGTTTATTTATGAGTATTTAAGTAATCTTGCAAGTAAAGATTTAATTACATTTATTTATAATTCACAAAATCTTGGTTTTGTTGCCTCTGTAAATTCGGCAATGTTGTTACATAATAAAAGAGATGTTATAATTTTAAATAGCGATACAATTGTCTCAAATGATTGGATAGATCGTCTTAGACGCTGTGCTCTAAGCGATCCTGCAATTGGCACAGTAACTCCTTTTTCTAACAATGCTACAATATGTAGTTATCCGAATTTCTGCGAAGATAACGAATTGCCAGAAGGTTTATCAGTAGAATATTTGGATAATTTATTTAAAAAGATTAATTCATGTAAGATGATTGATATACCAACTGGCGTCGGTTTCTGTATGTATATAAAGCGTTCTTGTTTAAATGATGTCGGCATGTTTGATTTCAAAAATTTTGGGAAGGGTTACGGTGAAGAAAATGATTTTTGTATGAGGGCATCAAGATCAGGCTGGCGTCATGTGCTCTGTGGAGATGTCTTTGTATACCATAAAGGCGGTGTAAGCTTCTCCGGTACCAAAAAAGAATTGCAGCAAAGAGGTATTGAAACCCTAGTTAAACTTCATCCTGATTATTTGGATATTATCCGTAGCCACTTGGAAGCCGATCCTGCCAAAGATTTGCGATCGGCAATTGATACAGCGATAGTTAAAAATAAAAATAATTTTCTATTAAATAAATATAGAGGCTTTTTAAATAGATTATTTGGATCAAAATTATAATTATAATGTGACAATG
>NZ_JBMFRG010000025.1:0-27862 GCF_049968175.1 Dissulfurimicrobium sp. | reverse complement strand
TCACAATATCGTTCATGCAGCATTTAAGGGGTTAGAGATGTTGAAGACCTCCACGGCTGCAGCAAAGATGAGATCTACGACATCGGAAGAAAATTTAAGTTAAGAGAAGAATGTAATTATGATCGCACTAGATAGATTAAGACCGCATACAGGCGCAAAGAAGTCAAAAAAACGAGTAGGTCGGGGTGACGGCTCCGGTCATGGCAAGACTGCGTGTAGGGGCGAAAAGGGCCAGCGGGCACGTACAGGCGGATCTATATCCCCTGGCTTCGAAGGGGGACAGATGCCCCTATACAGGCAATTGCCCAAGAGAGGCTTTAAAAATCCATTTAAAAAGATATATGGTGTGCTCAATATCAAAGACCTCGAGGCATTTCCTGATGGTAGTGTCATAGATATAGAGTCAGCCAAAAAGAGCGGTTTGATGGGCAAGCGATTTGATCTTCTTAAGATACTTAGCGAGGGAGATATTCACAAGGCTATAATTGTGAAGGCCCATGCAGCCAGTTCTGCTGCGATAAAAAAGATAGAGGCTGCAGGCGGAAGGGTTGAGCTATTATCCGACAATGAGGTCAGGCTTTAATGAGAGGGATCGAGAGTCTTGCTCAGACTCCTGAATTAAGAAAACGTATAGGCTTTACCTTATTGATGCTTGCTGTTTATAGGGTAGGTGTACAGATACCCGCGCCTGGAATTGACGCAACTGCATTGGCGTCTTTTTTTGCAAGGGCTCAGGGTACATTGTTCGGACTCTTTGATATGTTTTCCGGTGGTGCCTTGCAGAAGCTTTCCATTTTTGCATTGGGCATTATGCCATACATAAGTGCATCGATAATCCTTCAGCTCCTGACTGTGGCCATACCTAAACTCGAGGCCTTGAAAAAAGAAGGAGAGAGTGGTCGTAAGAAGATTAGTCAATATACAAGATATGGAACGGTTTTCCTGAGCGTAATTCAGGGACTAGGAATTGCTATAGGCCTAGAAAGCATGACGGCGCCTAATGGGGTGCATGTAGTTGCAATTCCTGGATGGGGTTTCAGATTATTGACAGCGCTTACGCTGATGTCTGGGACCATATTTCTAATGTGGTTAGGAGAACAAATAACGGAGAGGGGGATAGGTAACGGTATATCTCTGATTATATTTGCAGGCATAGTTGCCCGTTTACCTTCAGCTATAATAAATACATTCAATCTTATGAAAACAGGCGAGATTAATTTTGTTCTTTTATTGTTTTTGTTGGTTATGATGGTATTTATTGTAGGATTTATATGTTTTATGGAAAGGGCCTATAGGCGGATTCCTATACATTATGCCAAACGAGTAGTGGGCAGGAAGATTTATGGTGGGCAGACTTCGCATTTGCCGCTCAAAATCAACACTGCAGGCGTTATACCTCCGATATTTGCATCATCAATAATAATGTTTCCTGCTACAATAGCTAATTTTATTCAGACTCCATGGATGCAGAAATTTGCTCAATTGATGAGGCCTGGTAGTTTAGTTTATGAAACTATTTTTGTAATCTTAATCATTTTCTTCTGTTATTTTTATACAGCTATAACGTACAATCCTATTGATATAGCAGATAATTTAAAAAAATATGGAGGATATATACCAGGTATAAGGCCTGGAAGAAAAACTTCAGAATTTATAGATACTATTTTGACGAGAATTACCTTGATTGGTGCGATTTATATATCGTTCATATGTGTGCTTCCAAGCATATTGATTGTCAATTTCAATGTGCCATTTTATTTTGGAGGTACTGCTTTGTTGATAGTTGTTGGTGTTGCAATGGATACGATGGGCCAAATAGAATCGCATTTAATTACAAGAAATTATGAGGGATTTATTAAGGGCGTAAAACTCAAAGGCAGATAGTATCCAGGTGAAAAAATATAAAGCTGGCAGGGTTATAACTCTCAAATCTCCATCTGAGATTGAAAAAATGAGGGTTGCCAATCAAATTGTTGCCAAGATTTTGAGAGAGCTTTCAGGGATATTGAGAGCGGGGATTACTACATACGATTTGGATAAGATCGCAGAAGAAAAGATAAAATTGTATGGAGCTGCACCTGCGTTTAAGGGTTATTTTGGTTATCCCGCAGCGACTTGCATATCTGTCAATAATGAGGTAGTCCACGGCATACCATCAAAGAAACGGATTCTGAAAGAAGGGGATGTAGTTAGTATTGATTTGGGAGTTGTTTTTGATGGTTATTACGGCGATGCCGCAATAACCGCTGCAGTGGTTGTTGGTTCAGAAGAGGGTGAACGATTGATAAATGTTACGAGGAATGCCCTAATGCTAGGCATAAAAGAGGCATTGCCAGGGGCGAATCTGGGGAATATATCCTCGGCGATTCAAGAATATGTAGAAGGTGCAAATTTTAGCGTAGTCCGCAAGTTTGTAGGTCATGGTATAGGAAGAGCGCTTCACGAACCCCCAGAGGTGCCGAATTACGGCAAGCGTGGGACAGGGCCTATACTGAAGGAAGGAATGGTTTTGGCCATTGAGCCGATGGTAAATGCAGGTGGTCATGATGTAAAGATTTTGGATGACGGATGGACGGTCGTAACCGTAGACGGTTCTTTATCTGCACATTTTGAGCATACAATTGCCGTTACGAGGTATGGTCCTGAGATATTAAGTGGTCTTGATTGAGCTTATCTATTTGCTTGCAGAATTAAAAATTAGACAACAAAGTCGGGTAAATGTCAAAAGGTGATGCTATACAGTTAGAGGGTAAGGTTTTGGAGACATTGCCAAATGCGATGTTTCGTGTAGAGTTGGAAAATGGCCACAAGATTTTGGCCCATATATCCGGTAAGATGCGGATGCATTATATAAGGATATTGCCAGGTGATAGAGTAACTGTTGAGGTGTCTCCATATGACCTTACACGCGGCAGGATTGTTTACCGTGCAAAATAGTTTTTATTTAAGAGGAATAAATATGAAAGTCAGTGCATCAGTTAAAAGGCGTTGTAAGAATTGTATCGTAATCCGCCGCAAAGGCGTGGTTAGGGTTATTTGCAAAAATCCGCGCCACAAACAGCGTCAAGGTTAAAAAAGGGGGTTAAGGTGGCCAGAATAGCAGGAGTGGATTTGCCTAAAAATAAGAGGCTTGAAGTTGCGCTGACATATATATATGGCATAGGCCGTGCTACAGCGCAAAATATACTTAAAAAGGCAGCTATCGATTTTAATAAAAAAACCGATGAATTAACCGATGACGATATAACATCCCTGAGAAAGATTATAGATACAGAATATAAAGTGGAAGGTGACCTGCGCAGGGACGTATCCATGAATATCAAAAGACTGATGGATTTGGGTTGTTACAGGGGTCTTCGACACCGCAAGGGGCTTCCTGTCAGGGGGCAGCGTACAAAGACAAACGCCAGAACTAGAAAAGGTCCGGGTTCTTCATTAATTAAGAAGAAGGGTTAATCGTCATTAACTGGAGGAAAAGCTATGGCTCCACCAAAAAAGGGTGGTCGTAAAGAGAAGAAAAATCTGCCAGAAGGAATAGCGCATATCCAAGCTACATTTAACAATACTATAGTCACAATAACCGACAAACAAGGCAATACGGTTTCTTGGGCCAGTTCCGGTACCCAGGGGTTTAAAGGTTCAAGGAAAGGCACCCCCTTTGCCGCGCAAATCGCAGCGGAAACGGCGGCGCGCAAGGCGGCCGAGCATGGCATGAGGAGTGTTGAGGTTCATATAAACGGTCCCGGTTCAGGCAGAGAAGCGGCGCTAAGGGCCTTGCAGATGGCTGGTTTTCAGATAAAGGTGATCAAAGATGTCACGCCTATACCTCATAACGGTTGCAGACCGCCAAAGAGGCGCAGGGTTTAAGAATCTTTAAGGTCGTGGAGGAATACATTGGCTAGATATATTGAGGCGCGCTGTAGGATTTGTAGAAGGGAGGGCATCAAGCTCTTTTTGAAAGGCGAGAGGTGTCTTTCTGATAAATGTTCCTTTGAAAGGCGTGGTTATGCGCCTGGTCAGCATGGACAGATGAGGGCCAAGATCTCGGATTACGGCGTTCGTTTGAGAGAGAAACAGCGTCTTAGACGGGTATATGGTGTACAAGAGGCGCAGTTCAGGGGTTATTTCGATCTTGCTGATAGGCAGAAAGGGGTTACGGGCGTTAATTTGCTGCGCTGTTTGGAGAGGCGGCTTGATAATGTGGTGTACAGGCTCGGATTTGCAGAATCTCGCTTTCAGGCAAGGCAGCTTGTCAGACATGGTTTCTTTTCTGTAAACAATAAACGGGTAAATATGCCTTCATTTTTAGTATCTCCTGGTGATGTGATCGACGTAATGGATAAGGAAAATGTCATATTGCCCATTAGACAATCACAGGAAGCCATAGCGCGCAGAGGCGTGCCGGAATGGCTTGAGCTTGATGCAGAAAAGTTGCAAGGAAGGGTTAAATCTCTGCCAGAGAGATCTCATATAACCTTGCCTATAAATGAACAACTTATTGTTGAATTCTATTCAAAATAGTCAGGTAAAATTACTGCAGGGATAAGCTCAGATTATGACTAATCAACAAGCCCCTTATTATAGAAATTGGCGTGAATTAATTACCCCTAATAAAATAGAGAAGCATGAGGGGTTCACACGTAATTATGCTAAATTTAGCTGTGAACCTCTCGAAAGAGGCTATGGTATTACGCTTGGTAATGCCCTAAGAAGGATATTGCTTTCTTCAATTCAGGGTGCAGCGATAGTTTCGGTCAAAATAGACAATGTATTGCATGAATTGTCTAGTGTGCCAGGCATTATTGAAGATGTAACCGATATTGTATTGAATCTCAAAGGAGTACGTTTAAAGCTATTTAAAGACGAAAGCAGCATACTTATACTTGACAAAAAAGGTGCGTGTGAGGTTAAGGCAGGCGATATCATTGCCCCAAATGGAGGGGTGGAAATTTTGAATCCTGAGCACCATATAGCTACCCTATCATCTGAAGGCGAACTCCATATGGAGATGGTAGCTAAGTGGGGAAAAGGATATGTTCCTGCTGAAAGGAATAAGGATCCAGGGCAACCAGTTGGGACGATAGCGATTGATGCCTTGTTTTCGCCTGTTTCAAAGGTTAATTTTGTGGTTACGCGGGCCAGGGTTGGCCAGATGACCGATTATGACAAATTGACGATGGAGATATGGACGGATGGAAGTGTAGCCCCTGACGAGGCCCTTGGCTATGCGGCTAAGATATTGAAAAAGCAGCTTTCCGTCTTTATCTCTTTCGACGAGGAGCAGGAGCCTACGTCTGAGCATGAATCAATAGATATATATACGATAAGTGACTATCTTAACCGCAAGATAGACGAGCTTGAATTCTCGGTACGCTCTGCTAATTGTCTAAAGAATGCCAACATACATTATATCGGCGACCTCGTACAGAAGACGGAGCAAGAGATGCTCAAGACAAAAAATTTTGGCAGGAAATCGTTGAAAGAGATAAAAGAGGTTTTGGGCAACATGAATCTACACTTGGGTATGAAACTGGATGGATGGGTCTCGCCTAGAAAGGGCAAAGAAAAAACTGCCCAACAAGAAGAGGAGTAAGTTATGCGACATAGGAGACAGACGAGAAAGCTTGGGGTCAAGACGGCCCATCGTATCGCCATGTTGAGGAATATGGTCAGTTCATTGCTGGAGCATGGGAGGATTGTTACAACGGTGCCGAGAGGTAAGGAACTCCGCAAGGTCGCCGACAAGATGATCTCTCTGGCCAAGGAGGGGGGTCTTCATGCCAGAAGGCAGGCCTTGTCCGTAATTCGCCGTCGGGAGTTGGTTGACAGACTGTTTAACTATTGGGGTCAACAATTTGTTAACAAAAACGGCGGCTATAGCCGTCTTGTACCCATCGGTCAGCGAAGAGGTGATGCGGCCATGTTGGCCATCGTCGAGCTGGCTACGGATTCGCTTAAAAGGCCCAAGTCAACCAGCCCAAGGCCTTTGAGAGATAAAAAGAAGGCCGTTTCAAAAGAGGCGACTTCCACTTCTCGGCCATCCGATGTTGATACAAAGGAGGCCTCTGTCTCAGAGCCTGGTAGCGATCTTCAGGCCGCTGTATAAGTTTTTAGGACGGGTTTTTTTGCAACAAGCTTGCTTTTTGGTTTTCTAGAAGGTCGAGTGTTTTTTTACAGTCCGTGCCACTGTAAATACATCAATGTGTTTTGTGCCAGCCTTTTTGAGAGCCAGTGCACAGGCATTTACTGTTGAGCCTGTTGTGAATATGTCGTCTATTATTGTTACAGCTTCAGGCGACGGATCTGCAGTATTTCTTGCGCAAAATGCATCCCTTACGTTTTTTATACGCTTTTGTGCGTCAAGCCCTGTTTGAGAGAGCGTCTTTTTGTTTCTTGAGATAAGCCCTGTGTATATTGGAAGATCGGGGAATATCCCCTTTGCCAGATCAAGGGCCTGGTTGAAACCCCTTTCTCTCAGCCTTGAGATGTGCAGCGGGACTGGTATCAGGAGTGTTGGATTGGATAATCCCGAAGGCCATGCCTCTAGATATCTTTTCGTCAGATTGCAAATGGTTTTCAGGGCGTATCTGTCGTCGTGAAATTTGATTTTTTTTATCAAAATGCGTATAGGGCCATCATATTCAAAGATGGCCCTGGCTGCCTTAAAGATAGGTGGATTTTTGAGGCATGCGCCGCAGATATGGTCTTCGCCGCTCAGCGAAACAAAAGGCATGCCGCATATAGTACATAGTGGATGCTCGATTTTTTTGATCTTTGAGAGGCAATCTGCGCAGAGCCCTCCTTGGTAGGCATTTTCAAGTCTTGCGCCGCATGCGGCGCAAAGGCATGGGAAAAATATCTCATCCAGGATGTTTAACGCCGCCAGCGCAATCTTTGTCAGCATATTTTGCATCAGAATAACAGACCTCGTCGATCGGCAGCAAGATCAGCCGACAATGAGGTTGTGTATCGGTTTTACATTTTACATTGCTTCAATGATGCAATCGGCGAATTCAGAGCATTTAACCTCTTTTGCGCCATCGATTTGTCTTGCAAGGTCATATGTGACCCTTTTTTTGCCGATGGCGGCCTCGATTGCGCCAAGGATCAAACCGCCTGCCTCTCTCCAGCCTATGTATTCGAGCATCATGGCGCCTGATAGGATCAGGGATCCGGGGTTTACTTTATCTAGGCCGGCATATTTAGGTGCAGTTCCGTGTGTGGCCTCGAAGACTGCAAAGCCGTCCCCGATATTTGCGCCTGGCGCCATCCCCAGACCGCCTACCTGTGCAGCGAGGGCGTCGGAGATGTAGTCGCCGTTAAGGTTTGGGGTCACGAGCACGCTGTATTCCCTAGGCCTCAGAAGTATTTGTTGGAACATCGCGTCGGCAATGCGGTCTTTGACGACGATCTTACCGTCAGGGATATCCCCACCGTAGTTATCGTGCAGATCTTGTTCGGTAATGATCACATCAGGGAATTCCCTCCGGGCAAGTTCATAGCCCCAATTTCTAAATGCCCCTTCGGTGAATTTCATAATATTCCCCTTATGCACTAGTGTGACACTGTCTCTTTTGTTGGAAATGGCATATTGAATGGCCTTTCTCATGAGTCTGTATGTACAAAATCTGCTGATGGGCTTTATGCCTATGCCGGAATCCGGCCGCACAGTCTTTCCCATTTCCTTTTTAAGGAATGTTATGATCTTTTGGGCCTCGCTCGATCCCTCTTCCCACTCGATGCCTGCATAGACATCTTCGGTGTTTTCCCTGAAGATCACCATATCTATGTCTTCAGGCCTCTTAACAGGGCTTGGTGTGCCCTTGAAGTATCTGACTGGACGTACACAGGCATAGAGATCGAGCTCTTGCCTCAATGTGACATTGAGGCTTCTTATCCCTTTGCCGACAGGGGTCGTGAGGGGACCCTTGATAGCTACAACATGTTCTTTTATGATATCAAGGGTCTCGTCAGGCAACCATTTGCCGGTTTCATTAAAGGCCTTTTCGCCGGCCAAGACCTCTCTCCATTCAATCTTCCTTTTGCCGTTATAGGCCCTTTCCACTGCGGCATTCAACACCCTATTAGTCGCCTTCCATATATCAGGGCCAACTCCATCTCCTTCAATATATGGGATCACCGGGAAGTCCGGCGTGTCCAGGCCCCTTTCAGTTATAGTTATCTTTTGTTTTGCTGGCATGCCAAGGTCTCCTTCAGAGTTTTTAGGCCTTGAAACTATACAGAAAATGGTCGATCGTCAATGATCTTGCCGCGTTTTAGCCGGTCTTTTTGCGCGCCCATCATGAACGGAATTCGTTTCAAATACTATTTTTTGCGCCTCGCTTATTTTGGAGACCAGATGGATTTTAAGCGTATCTTGGATGTAACTGGGGATCTCTTCGAGATCGGGCGCATTCCGCTTAGGGATGATTACCTCTTTTATCCCAGCCCTATGCGCAGCCAGCACCTTCTCTTTGATGCCGCCTACAGGCAAGACCAGTCCTCTCAGCGTTATCTCGCCGGTCATTGCAACTTGAGGCCTTGCATGGCGATTTGTCAGGAGAGAAATGAGTGCCATTGTGATGGCGACTCCTGCTGAAGGCCCGTCTTTCGGGATGGCGCCGGCAGGTACATGTATATGTATATCCATATCTTTAAGGTTCTCACTGGGCACCTTCAATTGCACCGCCTTGGCCTTTATATAGCTAAGGGCGGTTTGTGCAGATTCTTTCATTACATCACCAAGTTTACCTGTGAGGATGAGCTTCCCAGATCCATTCATTTTGGTGGCTTCAATAAAGAGTATCTCGCCCCCTGCAGGGGTCCAAGCCAGGCCGGTGGCGACCCCTGGTATCTTGGTCCTTTCGGCCACATCATATATAAACCGCGGCGGGCCGAGATATTCTTTCAGATTAGATGTCTTTATGATGGTCTTTGCGGTTTTGCCCTTTGCAACATCCTTGGCTACCGCCCTGCAGATCGCGGCAATCTGTCTTTCAAGGTCTCTCACACCGGCTTCTCGGGTATATTCGCTTATGATCTTCAGGAGTGCCCCTTTTTCAATGCCCAGGTTTGAATTTTTGAGTCCGTGCGCATCGAGCTGTCTTGGGATTAGATACCTCCTGGCTATCTCCATTTTTTCTTCGTGGGTGTAGCCGTTGAGTTCAATGACCTCCATCCTGTCAAGCAGCGGGGCAGGGATGGTATCAAGGACGTTGGCAGTGGCGATAAAAATGATCTTCGAGAGGTCGAACTCAATGCCGAGATAGTGATCGGAAAACTTGGAATTCTGTTCGGGGTCCAGCACCTCGAGGAGTGCAGAGGCCGGATCCCCTCTGAAATCCATTCCTATTTTATCTATTTCATCGAGCATAAATACCGGGTTTTTGACACCTACCTTTCTTAGCCCTTGAATGATGCGCCCGGGCATGGCGCCGACGTATGTCCGTCTGTGTCCCCTTATTTCAGCCTCATCTCGCATACCTCCGAGTGCTATCCTTAGAAATTTGCGCCCAAGGGAGCGGGCTATAGACCTGCCGAGCGATGTCTTGCCTGTGCCTGGCGGGCCAGCAAAACAGAGGATCGGCCCCTTTGCGTCAGGCTTCAATTTCCTGACGGCCAGGTATTCCAGGATGCGTTTTTTGACCTTTTCAAGATCATAGTGGTCCTTGTTTAATATGTCTTCTGCGGTGTCAAGATCCAGACGGTCTTCGGTTGTCTCATTCCATGGCAGTGCTATCAACCAGTCGATATAGGTCTGCGCAACCGTGTATTCTGACGACGAAGGGTGCATTTTTGAGAGTCGTTCGAGCTCGCGTTCGGCCTCTTCCATCACCTCGGGAGGCAATCCTTTCGCCTTTAGTTTTTCTCTCAGGCCAGCCGTGCCGTCTGTCCTTTCATCACCTTCGCCAAGTTCCTTCTTGATGGCCTTAAGTTGCTCCCTGAGGTAGAATTCCCTTTGGGTCTTATCCAACTGCCCCTTTACCTCTGATTGTATCTTGTGGCCCAGGTCCAATATCTCTATCTGCTGCGTCAGTATCTTGAGGACCATTGTGAGGCGTTCCTTCACATTCAAACTCTCAAGTACCCCCTGTTTTTCAATGGGCGGGATATTCAGATGACTTACGGCTATATCAGCCAATACCCCTGGCTCGTCTATTGATGAGATCAGCCCGCCGAGCTCGTTCGGAAGGTTTGGCGAAAATTCAAGTATCTTTGCAAACGCCTGTCTGATATTGATTACAAGTGCCTGGGTCTCAAGGTCTCTGCCTACCGCCTCTTCTACGGTCTCCACCTTGGCCTTGAGATAGGGGTCAGTCTTTACTATTTCCAATATGCGGATCCTGGATACGCTCTGTAGGATGAGTTTAGCGTGACCTTCTTCATTTTTTGCCATACGCAGGATCAGTGCCGCAGTTGCTATCTTTGGCGCGGATCTTCCTGCCTCAATTTCGCCGTCTCCGGCTGTATTCAAAAACGCCACGGTCCGGTCTGTTGCGAGGGCATCGTCTATGAGTTTGATGAGGTTGGGCTGATCGGTCATCCAGGGTATCACCATATGCGGGAAAAGGACTATATCCTTGCTCGGGATGACAGGCAGCTCTCGAATCGTGCTGTGGTTGGTCTTTTCCTTTACCTCGTTGTTTCTATCCATAAAAAAATACCTCAAGAAATCTCTATTTTGATCTTTTTTTGGATACGGCGCGGTATTTTCACTATCAAAAGGCCATTTTCGTAACTGGCATCCGCTTGATCTACCTCGACTTCACATGGCAATCGGATGATTCGCTCGAATCGGCCGTAGTTTATTTCCATTTGATAAAAATGCACCTCGCCTTCATTTCTAGGCTGGGGCCTGTGTCCAGAAAGATGGAGGAGCCTGTCTTTGACGGCCAGATACAGGCTATCTACCTCCACTCCAGATATATCCGCTACGATATAGATATCTTCCTGGGTCATGTATACGTCCAGCGCAGGGACCCATCCCTGTGCCGGCGACATGATAGACATGGAGGAGATACGAAAAAGGTCCTGCAGTACCTGCCCCAGGCTGTCCCCTGGTCTTCCCGAGTAATCTTCAACTTTTATTTTTATAGTCGCCATTTCTTATCCTCCTGAGGCGGTTTTGTCTTTCTGGATCAAATAAGAATCAAAGATAATCTAAAACCCAGGGCTTGACGGTGCAACCCATCTGGTTTAAAAGATATCTCTTCAGAGGTTTTTTTACCTCCTTGCCCTGAAAGAAGTGCTTTTTCCTTTTTAAGGGCCTATTTTGCCATGTCCAGAGGGAGGCATACAATTAATGAAATTACGTCATTATGAAACATTTTACCTTCTTCATCCCGACCTGAACGATGAAGAGCGGAATGCAATCGCAGAGAAATTAGAAAAGATAATCACTGACAAAGACGGCCGGGTCGTAAAGACCGATCCATGGCCGTTAAAAAGACTCGCCTATAAAATAGATAAGCAGACGCATGGTTATTATGTCCTGATGGAGTACGGCGCTTCTGCTGAAACAGTTTTTGAGGTCAACAGAGAATTGCGGCTGAATGATATGGTGCTCAGATTCATGACGTCGAAACTTGGTGAAAAGTTTGATTACGATGCGATACTGAAGGCCTATCAAGATAAGGCCTCTAAGAAAGCCGCCGAAGAAGGCGGCGAGGCCGGGGAAACGGCTGTACAGGAGTTGGAAGGAGAGATATAGGGAATGCAGCAAGAAGACAAGACAACAAGCCATTTAAAACGTCGTCGCGTTTATGTGCGCAAAAAGATTTGTAGATTTTGCGCCGACAAGACCATCGTTATCGATTATAAAGACTATAATTTGCTTAAGCATTTCATAACCGAGAGAGGCAAGATATTGTCGAGCCGTATCACCGGCACATGCGCCAAACATCAAAGGCGCTTGACCACGGCCATAAAGCAGTCAAGGGTAATGGCACTTTTGCCGTTTACCTCAGCGCATGCCCTAAAAGATTGATGTCTGTGGCGCCTGGCATTGAGCGGCGTCTAGGTTGTTTATTTGCATGGGGGTATCCTTGGTTCGCAACGGACCGTTTGGGAGATGGGCTGTTATTCTGCTAGTTTTGGCAAGTCCGTATCTAACGGTCGGATGTGGATCTTTATCGCAATTTTTCATACCTGGTCTACTTGTCGGTATGATGCGGGATATCGACATAAAATATGCATGCCTTATTGTTGGGGCGGCGTTTATTTCAGCCGCCTTGTTGCTGCTAAAGGTTGCCGCAGCCGGAAATGTGATACTGCTCGTCCAGATTTTAGGTTGTGCGATATTGCTACTTTTTGCCAGGTCTAAGGTCTGGTCGGGTCCGAAGACGTTTCTTGCCTGTCTTATATATTTCTTACTGTATGTAGTTTCAGTAATGGCTGTTGGTTCAAACGGCAACCTTTTTTTTGCATATAGTGAGGCAAAAAGGGCGGTGATCAACGACCTTGAGCAGGCGGCGAGTCTGTACAATAATACACATAGGCCTGAGTTTGAGGCCTTGCTCAATCAGTTTAAGACCATCGTTGCAAATTTTCTGCCCAGTCTTGTAGGGTTGAGCTTTTTGACGGCAAGTCTTGTGAATGTGTTTATAGGGGCGCGTCTTATCCATAAGGGTCATCCTCAGAAAGGGGTCTTCGGACCAGAGTTTCCTATGTGGAAAATGCCTGACCACCTCGTATGGCTCGGTATCTTGGCTGGTGCCTTGGCATTGTTCGGGCAAGGCTGGTATGTGGTCTGCGCTGAAAATTGCCTGTTGTTCATAGGCGGGATATATTTTGTACAAGGTCTTTCGGTAATGTCTTTTTTCTTCAAGGTCTTCAACACCCCAGCATTCATAAAGTGGCCTGTGATCTTTTTGCTTACAGTTCAATGGTATGGCATCTTGACTGTAGCGACCATAGGTCTCTTTGATGTATGGTTCGATTTCAGGTCTAAGGCCACAATGACGCCGCCAAGGGGGGTTTAAGCAAATTCATTCATTATGGAGGTATATTAATGGAGATCATCCTGAGAGAGAGCGTTCGGCCGCTTGGGAAGGCCGGCGATGTGGTTAAGGTTGCGTCTGGCTATGCCAGGAACTACTTGATTCCAAAAGGGTTTGCACTCCCGTTTGACAAGAAGAATATGGACCAGATAGAGCGCCAGCGCAGCATGATACTTGCCAGGGCCTCGAAGCTCAAGGCCGAGTATGAGGCGCTTGCAGCCAAGCTTGGGGGATTGGACATAGAGATAAAGGTGCGCGTCGGTGAAGAAGGCAGACTCTATGGCTCAGTCACAAGCATGGATATCGCCAAGGCCGTTGAGTCAAAGGGTTATGTGATCGATCGCCGTAAGATATATATGGACGAACCCATAAAATCCGTGGGCGAATTCGATATACCAGTGAAGCTCAGCAGCGATGTTAGCGCGTCTCTTAAGGTTAAAGTAATGCCTATGGAGCAATAATTTTGGCCCTCGTCCGATTGAAATCCATAGAGCGGTCGGCTGGCTATAGGATGCCACCCCAGAATGTTGAGGCCGAGCAGTGTGTTCTGGGGGGTATTCTCATAGAAGACGGTGCCATCTTGAAGGTTGTTGACACCTTAAGCCCTGGAGATTTTTATAGGGAGGCTCATGGCGTCATCTATGAGGCGATGCTTGATCTCTTTGCCAGAAATGAGCCTCAAGACCTTATAACGGTCAACAATCTCCTCAAGTCCAAGGGGCAGTTGGATGTTGTGGGCGGGACCTCCTATCTGGCCGAACTCGCTGAGGTGGTGCCGGTTGCATCCAACATAGAATATTATGCAAAGATCGTTAGAGATAAGGCGGTGTTGCGTAGACTTATCCAGGCATCCTCCGATATAGCTACCCTGTGCTATGAAGAGTCTGGAGACGTAGATCAGATAATCGAATCCGCCGAGTCTTCCATCTTTGAGATATCCCAGCAAAAGATACGACAAGCATTTTATCCATTAAACGGCATCTTGAAGGACAGCATCAAAAAGGTTGAGGCCCTCTATGAAAACAAGAGCCTGATTACAGGCATATCGAGTGGATTTGAAGAACTTGATCAGTTGACCGCAGGCTTCCAGCCATCTGATTTCATTATCATAGCCGGACGTCCTAGTATGGGCAAGACCGCATTTGCATTAAATATCGCCCAAAAGGCGGCGATCGATCAAAATATAGCGGTAGCCATCTTTTCACTTGAGATGTCCAAGGAACAGCTCGCCCTCAGGATGCTATGTTCAGAGGCGAGGGTTAATGCACAAAATGTCAGAACGGGTTTTTTAAGCGAGCATGACTGGCCTGCCTTGATAAACGCTGCCGGGCGCCTCTCGGAGGCCCCTATATTTATAGACGACACCCCTGCTGCATCGGTTCTTGAGATGAGGGCTAAGGCGAGAAGGCTCAAAGGCGAACATGATCTTGGGCTGGTGATCGTGGATTATCTGCAGCTTATGCGCGGCAGAGGTCAGAGTGAGAGACGCGAGCAGGAGATATCGGAGATATCGCGTTCGTTGAAGGCCATGGCAAAGGAACTGAATGTGCCGGTGATAGCCCTTTCCCAATTAAACCGCAAGGTTGAGGATAGGCCTCATAAAAAGCCCCAGATGGCGGATTTGAGGGAGTCAGGTGCCATTGAGCAGGATGCGGATGTGATTATTTTCATTTATAGAGATGAGGTCTATAATCCTAGCGAAGACAATCCTAATAGGGGCAAGGCCGAGATAAACGTAGCAAAACAGAGAAACGGTCCTACGGGCGTTGTTCAATTGGCCTTTGTATCAAAATATTCAACCTTTGCAAACCTGTCGCGGGAGAGTGAGAATTAGTCCGGTATATCCTGCACCTTCCGTGGCCTCAATCCTGGCTCGGTTGTTTGAAGAATCCGGCATTGATCCCACCGAAAGGGTGTTGTCCGACCTGATGGCCTATATATTTGAGCTTGAATCATGGAATAGGCGGATAAACCTTACAGGGATCACTGACCCGAGAGAGATGGCCTTGAGGCATGTCGGCGACACCATCCTTGTTGCGCTTCATACCCCGGAGGGCGCAAATACGGTGCTCGATATCGGCACAGGGGCTGGCGTGCCAGGGCTTGTTTTGAAGCTTATAAGGCAGGACCTCGAGGTTGCGCTTGTTGACGCAGTCCGCAAAAAGGTCTCATTTTTGAGGTATTTGATCGCCAAGATGGGACTTTCAGGGGTCTGGGCGGAACATGGCAGGATTGGCCTGGATGACGTGCCAATACGAAGGCCTCGTGAGGGGTTTGACCTTGTAATCAGCCAGGCGGTAGGTCCATTAGACAGGATTGTCGAGATTGCCAGTGGTCTTGTAAGGGAAGGGGGTTTGATTGTATCGTTAAAAGGGCCCAAGGGGATAGAGGAATTGAAGGCTAAAGAAGGCTGGCTTACGAGCAAGGGTTGGGTTGCAAGGCCAGTTGAGACCCGGACCCCGGCGGCTGGGTATAGACGCTGCCTGATCCTTGTCCGCAAGAGATAGCCATGATTCTGCACCCCAATTGGCACAGAGATATCATGCTCCTGCTGTGTTTAGGGTGTGCAAATTCTATCCCATTGGCGGCTACATTGTTTCTCAAGGAACGACTCGCCATGCCGGTTGACCTCGGTCTTTCTTTCCTTGACGGTCAGCCGCTTTTCGGACCCCACAAGACATGGAGGGGTCTGATCCTTTCGATATTTGGGACCACTGCCGTATGTAGTCTTTTTTATTTTCCGGGGGCATGGCTGGGTGCAAAGATAGCCGTCTTTTCCATGGTCGGCGATCTTCTTTCAAGCTTTATAAAGAGACGGCTGCGGTTTGGATCGGGCAACAGTGTCATAGGTCTTGATCAAGGCCTTGAGTCCTTTTTGCCGCTTTGGTGTATAAAAAGGGAAATTGGTCTGGAGTGGGGCGAGATAGCCATCATAGTGCTTGTTTTTTTGATTTTAGAGCTTATTATCTCTCCGGTGCTCTATAGGTTTCATATGAGGAGCGATCCGTTTTAGGTGACGACCATGCCTCTTTTAAAGGCCGATCTACATATCCATACCTCTGAAGACCCTCAAGACGTGGTTTTTTACAGCGCCGTCGAACTCATAGACATGGCCCACGGTCTCGGCTATTCAGTCCTGTCGATAACTAACCACGACCATCTCACCTATAGCGGTTACCTTAGAGACTACGCAAAGGAAAGAGGGATAGTTCTTATCCCCGGCATGGAGGCCACTATTGAAGGGCGACATGTGCTCCTTTACAACTTGGATTTCGCATCCGTGGACCGCGGCAGTCTCCGAGGTCTCAGGGGATTGAAGACCCCTCAAGGCCTTGTAATCGCCCCTCACCCTTATTATCCAAGCCCCAAGGCATTAAGAGGGCTTTTAAGGCCCAATATAACCCTTTTCGACGCCATAGAGTTTTGTCATTTTTATACAGAGCACCTCAGCTTCAATAGGGCTGCACAGCGGATCGCAGAGGAATGCCGTCTGCCAATGGTTGGGACATCTGACGCCCACCAAAGGTCACAGTTCCATACCACTTATTCCTTGATCGATGCGGAACCCGATCCCGAATCCATCGTTGAGGCTGTAAAATCGGGCAGGGTTAGGGTGGTCACACGCCCCCTTGATCTATCCTTTTTGGCCAAGATCAATATAAAGATGGCATGGAGGAACCAGGTTGTAAAATTATATAAGAGGTGGTAAGGGTTTAGTTTTTTATAGATTCGGCAGTTGCAGGTCCGGACCTTTGTATGTCTCCTCGGGTGTGAAGGACGTTCCAGCCTTCTTTTCTACGACTATGAGCGATTCGGGCAATGGACCTGTATGCACGGTCTCAGAGGGTCTTATAAGGCCCATTACCCCAGCGTAAGGCGCATTCAGACCTTCGATGGCCTTAAGTAGTGTATCGGCATCCAGGGTCTGCAGATTTTTGATGCCTGCCGCCAAGAGGTTTATTGCATCCCAGCCGGCACCCGCGGCGAGCATCTCGGCTGGGGAGAGATTGTCTATCTTATTTCCCATATCAAGTTCGAAACGTATTACAGCCACTTTGCACGGGTGGTCGTCTTTCAGTCCTTGGTTTGCCAAAAGGGGAGGGGCTATGATAAAAAAGCGGGCAGTGGCGCCGGCTTCTTTTGGCGTTTCATCGTTCAGCATTGCAGCCGATACGGCCAAATTGACACTAGCCTCACTGGCTGAGCGTATAAGGGTGGGGAGGGCCGACCTGCCAAGGCCAAAGGCCGCTACCACGTCTGCCATTTCACTTTTGGCCTTTTTAAATTGCAACGACAGGCTGCTTGAGAGATCGGCCTGATTCAGGGCGATTGATGACGATATGGCCTTTATCCCGCATTCGATGCCGTAGGCTTTGAGAAGCAGCGTTATCTTTTGCCCAACCGGAGAATCCGGGACGATGGCGAAAAGCGTGCGTTTTTTGGCAGGAAGGGGTCCTGAGGGGGGTCCTGCTGAAAGCCATCGGCAAAGGGCCTTGATCTCCGAGTTTATATCGGGCGCTACGGTAAACGTCCAGTTCCTGACCCCTTCATTGCCAGTTGAGTATCTGAATATCTCTTCATTCCTCATGAGTATTACCGGAACATGTAGGGCGGCGCCCAGTTTTTTGAACGCGTCAAGTACGGCATCCTGACCAGTTCCATCAGGGCCACCTGGTCCTTCAGGTCCTATGATTGCCACAACCCCTTGTTCCTTGACCAGTCCTTCCGCCTTTGGCAAGACCTTGGCTGGGTCTCCCGACGTGTCGGACGCGATGAGTTCAAGGGGTCTTGTCTTTGCCCAATCCTCTAAGTTTGCGGCGTTAACTGCTGATCTAGCCCCAAGGGCTGCAGCTTTGCACAAACGTGCATCGAATCCGGACATGTCGCACAGAAGTCCTATCTTTATGGTTCGTTCCTGTTCCTGTGCCTGCACGTCGCTGCAGTGACATGATATGGCGAGAATACAAAGACAGACCAGCAGACAAGGCCTAGTAAAAACATTGAGGTCATATATGCATTGTCTCCGGATCGGTTGCATACAATGTCTCACCGCCATACCCTATTTTAGGTTGGCAATTAATTTCTTTGCCCTTGCCGCCTGTTCACTATTTGGAAATTGTTTTATCAACTTTTCGAGTAAAATCCTTGCGCTCTGTTTGTCTCCAAGTCTTGCGAAGGCCATTCCCTGCTTCAGCAGCGCATCGGGTACCTTGTTGCTCTTGGGGAACTGACTTATAACCTTCTGATAGGCGAGGATGGCCTCGTCAAAGTGCTCTTGGTTGTATTCGCACTCCCCGATCCAGAAATAGGCATTGTCTATAAGTTTGCCATCGGGATTCTTGTCTATATAAGATTTAAACGATTTCTCGGCGTCGTTGAAATCTTTTTGTTTAAAAAGTTCAATGCCGTGTTGATATTGGTCCGTTTCCTGCGGAGTCTGCACGGGCTGTTGCTCGGCATTGGTAGGCGCTGGCGGCGTGGAGAGTCCGCCTGGTTTTGGAGCGCCGCATGCGGCGGCTATGGTTTCCTGCTGGGCCTTCAAGTTGTCTATCTGGGTCTTCACCTCGTTTGCAAATCGCATTATCTCTTCTTTGTCTTGTTTGTTTCTGTGCTTCATCTCGTCTATCATGCCATTCAGCCGCAGGATCTCCGCATGCAGCTCATCGACCTTGTTAGACAGGTCAGCCTGTGTGGCTCGTATTTCGGAAAGACCACCTGAAGACTGGAGTTCGGCCAGTTTGTTCGCCATATTTGCGTTTTCAAGGGCCAGGTTGTTCATTCGTCGTTCGAGGGTCATGACTTGATCCTGCGGGGCGCAATTGGCAAGGAGTATTGGTGCGCATACGGCAAACAGGAGGCCTGCCACCTTCCTGCCGGTCCAACAGATCGACTTGGCTTTGTTTGATTTGGCGTCTGGCTTCTGCATAAAAGGGCTCCTTTTTTTATTTTTATTTAGACCCGGATAGATCATTCGGGCCCCAGTTAGGCATTGTCAGGTTGCCGAAGCGGCGCACCACCACCCGCTGATCGGCGCCGTTTGCCTGCATTACAAATATGGCTTTCCCGCCCAGCCTGTTGGAACTGAAGATAATCATCCTGCCGTTAGGCGACCAGGAGGGGTTTTCGTTGTCGCCTACCGTAGTAAGTTGTGTGGGTTCTCCGCCATCTGGGGCGATGGTCATTATCTGGAATTGACCGCCGATCCTGCTGGCATAGACTATCTTATCGCCCCGTGGAGACCATTGTGGGTCTGTGTTGTAGTTGCCGTTATACGTGATGCGTTTTATTGTCTTCGTGATCATGTCGTAGATGTAGATCTGTGGCTTGCCTTCGCGGTCCGAGACGAACGCCAGTCTCGCACCATCCGGCGACCATGAAGGTGATACGTTTATGCCCGGTCCATTTGTGAGTCTTTCCAGCACCTTGCCGGAGATATCGATGATATAAATGTCGGGGTTTCCGTCTTTGCTGAGGGTGACGGCCAGGCGTCTGCCGTCCGGTGCCCATGCGGGTGATATGTTGAGGCCGCGATAAGCGGCTATCCTCTTTGTGACCCCGGTTGCCAGGTCCTTTATAAATATCTGCGGCTTTCCATATCTGTAAGACGTGTATGCGATATACTTGCCGTCAGGGGAATAGCGCGGAGACACGACAAGAGATCTCTCATTGGTCACCACTTTTGCGTCCGCACCGTCGAAGTCAGCGGTATAAACATCCCTGAATCTGCCGTTTGGCCCTACAAAAGTTATTTTTGAAAGGCTTACGCCGTGTTCGCCAGTAATCGCCATAATTATTTCATCACAGAAACGGTGGGCTATCCATCTGTAGTCGATGATCCTTCCCGTGTAATGTCTGCTGACCATCTCAGAATTATTTGACATGTCGATGAGTTGAAAATCGACGACTATGGCGTTTCCGCTAGCAGTTACAGCACCCTTTACCAGATAGTCTATCCTGAATTTGCTCCAGTCGGCATCGGCCCTGCCACCATATTGGGCTGGGTCGAGGACTGAGAAAAAATCGTGAAACGTGAGGTCGTTGGACAAGATCTCTGAGATCTTACGGCCGAGTTGCTCATACTCGATGGTCTGGGGCGTAACGTTCAAATAAGGCACGGCAATAGGGATCTTGGTCATCCCTGGCGAAGTGATGTCTACATATATCCTTGCATGGGCAATATGTGCCCATGCAACTAAGAATGGGATCAAGAGAAGCACATTAAATTTTTTTTTCATACGGCCAGCATCTCCTTAAAATTGCCAGATTACACAGATCATAACGTAACACCCGATTGTGTGAATTTCAGCCCGATCCCGTCACTGAGAAGGGGTGCAATAGCCCTGGGGATGGGCTGAAACGGGGCCGCATCCTTTACAGCCCTCAACGCCGCCTGATCGAACAGGGCCTGTCCTGATTTTTTTTCAAACTGGATGTTTGTTATGGAGCCGTCGCTGTTTATTCCGAATGTTATGATGCATAAAAGCCCTTTTTTATTAATGAGTTCGTCAGGAAGGACCCATCTGCTCTGTACCGCGGACACCATTTCGCCTAGGTACTGCCTCAGGAGTTCATTGTTGATCTGACCCCCGCCGCCGGCCTGTATTGATCCACTTGGTATTGCATTTGACCCTTCCTTTTCAATACCTTTTTTTTCAAGTTTTTCTGCAAGGGCGGCTATGCGCTCGGCCAGCAATGCCGCGTTCTCCTTTTCTTGAACATGTTCCTGGATCGCATTGAGACTTTTGTTCAGGAGCCTTTCCTCTTTTACATGTTCTTGAATGGATTGCAGCTTTTTGGCGAGCACATCTTCTTCTTTCTGTTTTTGGGCCTGTGGTGTGGCCTTTGGGGGCTTTTCTGCCTTTTCCTCGGGCCTTGGTTCAGGCCTTATCTTTTTGTCGGCAGAGATAGAGACTGTTTCTTTCGGCTTCGTCTCGGGCCTTGGTTCAGGCCTTTTTTCAATAGGTTTTGGAGGAGGCGTTTTGGGTCTCGCCTCCTTTTCAACCACCGGTTTCGGAGGTTTGGGCACTGGTATCTTCGGGACCGGCGGTAGGGCCTTTTGTACCTTATGCGATTCCGAGCCGATTTTTGGTGCTGTATCTGCCTTTGCGGTAGGTCTCCCGAGTGGGGCTGGCCTTGACGCAGGCATGTCCGATACGTCGAAAAGCTTTACATTATAAACTGGAGGAAGTGGCCTGGGGACGTCAAAAAACATAGACAGCACGACCGACATGGCTGCTATGATAATATGGAGTCCAAGCGCACTTAAAAAGGCAACTTGCCAGTCTTCATTTGTTCGGCTTATTGACCTTTTTGTCATATTTGGCCTTATTCCCCTTGGCGCCGGCTGAGTCAATCGGTTCGGTTACAAGACCAAGGTCTTCTATACCCGCCTCTCTGATCGTCGCCATAACACCCGCCACTACGCCGTATGCAACGGCCCTATCTGCCCTCAACAGGACCTGCTCTGCCGAGCCGCTGTCTTTCATCTCCAAGAGCCGTTGCCTCAATGTCTCTTCATCTACCGGTATTTTGTTGAGGAATATCTTGTCGTCGGCATTTACGGTGATCTCAACAGGCTCTCTTTTTTGTGGCAGCGGTTTTGCGCTGACGGCAGGGAGCTTGACATCCAGACCTTTGGTCATCATGGGCGCCGTCACCATGAATATGATGAGCAGTACCAGCATTACATCCACAAGTGGGGTCACATTTATATCCGCCAGGTAGTGGCGTTTGCCTTTCTGAGGCACAGCGCCCATGCCCATTTTAATTGCCCTCCCTGCCGTTTTTCCCGGGCAGCAGTTTTCTTTCGACCATATTTATAAAGTCACTCGAGAAGCCCTGAAGAACCCCCTCTATCCTGGCAAGTGAGCTCATAAAGGTATTGAATGCAATTACGGCTGGGATCGCAGCTGAAAGTCCGACCGCAGTGGCGATCAGCGCCTCTGATATGCCTGGCGCCACAGTAGCGAGGCTTGCCGAACCATGGAGTCCTATGTTGTGAAAGCTCCGCATGATGCCCCAAACAGTGCCGAAGAGCCCTATAAACGGGGCTGAGTTGCCGATCGTCGCCAAGAACGGGATGCCGTTTTCAAGCATTGCAATCTCTTCCTGGATACCCTTGTTCAGGCTCCTTTCGAGTGATTCTATCCATACCCTTGGGCCGGGTGCCATGTTCTTGTCCTTGACACTCTCCTGCAGGCGGCGCAGTTCATTATATCCGGCAAGGAACACCCCGGCCATAGGGGCCTCATCCATCCTTTTTGCATGACTGTAAAGTTGTACAAGGTTCTGTGTGTCCCAGAAGAGCTCTTCAAATTCCTCGTTAAGTCGTCTTGCCTGCCGGAATCTCTTTGATTTCACGATTATGATGGTCCAGCTCAGGATTGAGAAGAAGATGAGCAGCAGCAGGACCATCTGCACCACTGGCCCTGCCTCCAATATCAAAGATAATATATTGTCGTTTCCGTTAAGTGGCATTGTATCTCACCAGCCTTAAAGTTCTATGAACAGCGAACCGATTTCTTGTCTGAAGATGTCCTTTTCATGGGTAGCTTTTGTCAGGAGCTCTACCGCTTTCAAGCCGTCTTCGCCTACATCTACTGTATAATGATTTACATACAATTTTATGTGGTTGACCATAACCTCCGGCGACATCTCCTGTGCATGACGCCTGACAAAGTCAAGGATTTCACCCTTGAGGCCACTATTCATTGCATACAAAACACTAAATTTTAAGGCATTATTCAGCGTTTGCAATAGATTTCGACCTAGACGGCGTTTTGCCGCTATACCTCCAAGCGGGATTGGAAGCCCGGTCAGTTCCTCCCACCATGCTCCAAGATCCCGTATCAGCGCAAGGCCGTATTTATGATAGACAAACCTCGTTTCGTGTATGATTACACCTGCATCGGCGTCCCCATCGGCTACGGCCTGAGCGATCTTTGCAAAATTCATGGGTATAAGATTTGTCGCCCCGGGACAATAGAGTCTGAGCAGCAAGGCAGCGGTAGTGTGGACCCCAGGTATGGCTATCCTTGCAGATTCGAGGTCTTTTGGGGTCATATCCTTTTCCCTTCCGAGGATAAGCGGGCCGCAACCCCTTCCGAGTGCGCTTCCCGATCTCAAGAGGACATAGTCATCAGCTATGCGGTCTAGCACGCCGTATGAGATCTTGCTTACATCCAGATTGCGCTTTATGACTTCTTTATTCAGTTCCTCGATGTCGGAGATGCAGTAGTTTATTTCCAGCGAAAACTGGACCTTTTTGTGGAGGAGTGCGTAAAATATGCCCGTATCGTTCGGGCAAGATGAAAGGCCGAGGGAGATTGTCCTGCTCGGATTGACTGTGTCCATATCTGCTGTCAAGATTCTTTTCGATGTTGCCTCATCATGCAGGCCTAATCAATCACCGGGCGAGAGAATTTTCAAGTAGTTTAGTATAGAAACGAGTACGGTGGCGGTTTTTTTGAGTGCGCCTTCAGTCGTCCATCTAGCTTTATCAGGATCCCCGGCGTAATTACTTATGCCGCGGAGCTCAATGAGCGGCGCATAATAGAGGCTACATACCTGGGCCGCTGCAGCCCCTTCCATGTTTTCCACTGCTGCCTTGAAGCGGTGTTTCAGTCTGGCAGCCCTCTCGAAGTCGGCGCTTGCACATGATACAGTTACCATTGGTATGGCTTTTATCCCAATGCCGTCGAGGATTTTAAAAAAATCGGGTTTTAAAAAGCGCGTCCATCTGTCTTTGAGTGGGAACATCATGGGGATCCTTTCATTGCCAATTTCGATGGGTTCGACCCCCTTTGGAGTACACCGGCCGAGGTCTCCGTAAATCTCTGACTCTGCAAGGCACACATCTTCCAACCCGACCCCGGTGTCTTTGTAGCAGCCCCCGATCCCGACCAGGATCACGATCTCAGGCCTTTGCCTCTCCATTATCATTGTGAGGGTCATGGCGGTCGCCCCTGGGCCTATGCCTGACACGATATGGGGGAGGCGGTTTCTTTCCACGACTTTTGAGAATTCAACGACGCTGGAAAGGGCATAGAGTTCGAGTCTTGTCGGTGTGATGAGTAAGGTCTTTTTCAGGTCCATTTGTATCTCTGTCGGAAGACAAGACCTATGCCAAGTATCAAGCCGCTCAACAGGACTATCGAACCCGATGCGGGCCAGTCGAGGCAAAAGGCCAGGATCAGGCCCACGAATATGGAGACAACGGCAAAGATCACGGCCATGAATACAGCCTGTCTGAAACTTGCGGCCATGGTAAGCCCTGCTGCCGCCGGTATAATCATCAGGGCCGCTACAAGGAGGAGCCCTACAACCTTCATGCCGGTCACCACTGTTACAGCCGTCAGGATGGCGATGAGCATGTCGAGTACGCCTACATTGATGCCAGCCGTCTTTGCTGTCTGGTTGTCGAATGTGGCATATACCAGCTCGTTATAAAATAATGCGAGGGTTGCAAGCGTTACCAGGGCAAGTCCTCCCGCCATCCAGACCTCGCCCTGGCTGATCGCAAGGATGCTCCCGAAGAGATAGGAAAACAGCTCCGCATTAAAGTCGCCTGCTATGGATGCCAGCATGACCCCGAGCGCCATTCCAAGGCTGCTGACTATCCCTATGCCGGTATCCCCGCCAAGGCCTGATTTGTCCTTGATGGCGTTGATCCAGAGGCCTGCGAGGAGTGTAAAGACAAGGGCGACCGGTAAGGGTGCCAGATTGAACATGAGCCCTATGGCCACCCCGCCGAATGTCACATGGGAGAGCCCATGGCCTATCATGGCCTCTCTTCTAAGTACTAGAAATATCCCCAGTATGGCACAGCTTGCGCCCACAAGCGCGCCTGCCAGAAAGGCCCTTTTCATAAAATCAAAGGAGAAGATATAGAGGATTTCCATGTCGAATGGTCAGGAGGCGGCAGGTCTGATTTCTGCGCCTTTATTAGACCGTCCAGCGGGCTGTAAGGCCCCAGGTCTTTTGAGGGGAAACAGCACCTTAACCGTGGTGCCAAGGGACGGCCTGCTTGAGACGCTTATCATTCCGTTGTGGCCCTTTACTATCCCGAGCACTGCAGCCATGCCGAGACCACGTCCTGTGAATTTGGTTGTAAAGAACGGGTCGAATATCCTTGCCATCGTCTCCTCATCCATGCCTATGCCCGTGTCAGATACCTCGATAAAGGCATACTCATCTTCCTTCGAATCTTCAGCGAGAAAGGCCTGGGAGATATATTGCCTGTCTGCGTACATGGTGCCCACTTTTATGGTTATAAGGCCGCCAGCGTCATTCAGCGCCTCGGATGCATTTGCTACAAGGTCCATGACCATGTATTTCAGCTGTGTCGGGTCCCCGCTGATCAGGATGGGCTCCATTTGAATCTCCAGTTTTAATTCGGCCTTTTTGGATATGGTATTTCTTATCAGATGGGTCTGTTCCCTCATAAAGGCCGCAAGCTCTATCTCTTTTGGCATGAACATGGCCTGGCCCGAATAGGCAAGCATCTTGCTGGTGAGTTCCGCCGCGCGCCTGGCCCCCTGTTCAATTTTTAGAAGAAATTCTTTAAGCGGTGAATCGGCAGGGAGCCTGGCTAGACAAAGCTCGGCATATCCCAGTATTCCTGCCAGGATGTTGTTGAATTCGTGGGCTATTCCCCCTGCAAGCACGCCGATGGCCTCGATCTTTTTCGTACGATGAAGCCTCTCTTCGAGCCTCTTTTTATCCTCTTCGACCCTTTTGCGTTCGGTTATATCACGGAATATGCCTCTGGTAAAAAGGGGCCTGCCCTGTTCATCGAGGTGACAGTTGGCGTTTCCTTCGAGGATGATCCGGCGCCCGTCTTTTGCAATAAAACTGGTCTCGATATGCTCGGCCCTGCCCCCTGAGAGCACGGTTTTGAACATATCCTGGCATTTTAATTGGCATTCAGGGGCCCAGACATCCATGAGCTTCAGCCTTGCTACCTCCTCCACGGTATAACCGAGCGTTTCAAGCCATGCGCGGTTTACATAGATGAATGACCCGTCAGGGGCCACGCTCTGTATGAGGTCGTTTGCGTTTTCGAGGAGGTCTAGGTATCGTTCCTCACTTTTTTTGAGGTCTTTTTGGGTCTTTTTAAGGGTGGTTATGTCGTGGGCTACATGTATTGCGCCGACGAGCGCCCCTTTTTCATCGTGAAGCGGTGAGACGTTTACCTCTACATATTCGCCAAGCGGGCCGCCGGTTATCTCAACGGTATGGGATTTGCCGTCGGCCAGCAGTATTGCAAGCGGGCAGCCTTCAACCGGGGCCTTGCTGCCGTGTATAACTTCATAGCATGGTCTTCCAATGATTTCAGGTTGATGGTCGAGCCTTGCCTTCATTGCCCTGTTTATGTATATGAGCCGGTATTCCCTGTCCAATAGGCAGATCATGTCTGGTATTGAATCAAGCACGGCCTTCCAGTCTTTTATTTTCATGGTTTTCATGGATAGAACGATCCGAGAGTTATTAAAACATAAATAGTATAGTATAACTGTGCTACTTACAAGGAGCGACATTTGATTTTGTTTGCGTGTTATTTAATTTATAAAAATATTACCTAATTTTAATCTGCTAATGATTGACAAATTAAGATTTGGATAATAAATTTCATTTGTTTGTGACTCAGTCACTAACTAATGGGCATGACGTATGTCTGGTGGTTTAATGTTGACATTACATTATTTAGATTTAGACAGTGAGGTGAATTTATGGCTAAGATGGCCGGGAAACAGATGGTTGTTGAGGCCCTCAAGAGGGAAGGCGTCGAAGTGGTCTTTGGCTACCCAGGTGGGGCCATCATAGACGTCTTTGATGCAATCGACAAAGATGGCAGCATCAAATTCGTGCTTGTGCGCCATGAACAGGGGGCGACGCATGCGGCTGATGGGTATGCAAGGTCGAGCGGCAAGGTCGGCGTATGTATTGTCACATCTGGCCCTGGCGCAACCAACACGGTGACTGGCATCGCCACTGCATATATGGATTCTGTGCCCATGGTCGTGATAACAGGCCAGGTACCGACGGCGCTCATAGGAAACGATGCATTCCAAGAGGTTGACATAGTCGGCATCACGCGCCCATGTACCAAACACAACTACCTTGTAAAGGACGTAAAAGACCTCTCAAGAATACTTAAAGAGGCGTTCTACCTGGCAAGATCAGGCCGGCCTGGGCCAGTGCTTATCGATATCCCGAAAGATGTCCAGAACGGCAAGGCCGAGTTCGCCTATCCGGAAGAGATAGAGTTGAGATCTTATAAACCGGTGGCCGATCCGCACATCAAACAGATCGAGAGGGCATGCGCCTTGATCGAGCAGGCAAGAAAGCCGATAATCTATGCAGGAGGCGGTGTCGTCATCGCAGGTGCGCACAAGGAACTTAGGGCGTTGGCTGAGGAGATAAGCGCCCCTGTGGCAATGACGCTCATGGGGCTTGGAGGGTTTCCTGGTACCCATCCATATAGTCTTGGGATGCTTGGAATGCATGGGAGCTACTGCTCCAACATGGCTATGGCGAATACAGACCTTATCATAGCCGTTGGCGCTCGTTTCGATGACAGGGTGACGGGCAAGATAGAGGCCTTCGCCCCAATGGCGAAGATAATCCATATGGATGTTGATCCTACCTCTATACAGAAGAACGTCAAGGTGGATGTCCCGATAGTGGGCGATTGTAAAAAAGGCCTTAGCAAACTATTGAAGGTCTTAAAAGAAGGCGGACGCGACCAGGAGACATGGAAGAATCAGCATAAGGCATGGTGGGAACAGATAAGGGCCTGGGAGAAGCGGCATCCTCTGAGCTATAAAAAGGATTCGAATGTCATAAAGCCTCAATATGTAATT
>NZ_JBMFRG010000024.1:0-27935 GCF_049968175.1 Dissulfurimicrobium sp. | reverse complement strand
ATTTTCTTGTACGTCGCGGTGACGAAGGATGCAGCGCAACACGGCAGTCGGCGACCTTTTGCGATGCTATCAACTTTTTATATCGTAAAAATATATAACGAATTTGGGTTGCAAAATATATTTTTTTCTTCTATCATCGTTTTTAGATGATCTAACTAATTAAAAAGTTTGAGAAATTTGTAACAAAATTTCACTTTTAAGTCTGTTTATGGAGACGATCCAGGCTAGGAAGGAGGTGATGGAGATAACATAATAAAATGCATCCGCAGTGATTTATTAGGAAAGAAAAGAGAAAAAGGAGGAATGTAATGGGAAAGAGGATTTATCTTGTTTTTTTTGTATTGTTATGTGTATCGGCATGGATCTTGGCCCTGTCTCTGCAGGTAAGGGCTGATGAAAGCGGGGATATAAAAGCGCTCAAGGCCCAGGTAAGGGAGCTTATGCAGCGGATCGATCAACTTGAAAAGAATAAAAAGGAGGCCCCCCCTTCCAACTTGAACGTCTACTGGAATGATGGTTTCCGTATCGAGTATAAAGACCCGAAGACCGACAATGAATACAAGTTCCGTTTCAGGACCGGGATCCAGCCAAGATACACCTATGTCTTTACAGACGATACCGTTGCCAAGAATACAGAAAATTACAGCAACTTCAATTTCCGCCGCATCCGTTTCTTTGTAGATGGCAGTGCACCCAACAAAGATTGGGAATATTTTGTACATGTCCAGCTTGAGCCCCAGAGTGCAGTCAATCTCCACGATGCGACTATTCAGTGGCAGAAGTATAAATTCGCCAGGGTGCAGTTAGGCCGTATGAAAATACCATACAGCATAGAGTTTTGGCAGAGCGGTTTCATGCAAAACGGCGCTGACCGCACCATATTTACAGGGGATTCAGAGGTTACCAAGGACCAATTCGGTCAGACTACCTATAATTTCCCGAGTAATAATGCCCCACTAAACGTCTCCAACCAATTGCTTGCAAATGGGTTCCCTGCCGGCGGTATGGAGCTCTTTCGTTCCCAGGGCATAAACGTGAACGGCTATGTGGACATGCTTGGCCAGAAAGATTTCCTTGCCTACTGGCTTGGTGTTTATAATGGCCGCGATACAAGAGGATTTACTAATACGGACTCCAATATGCTGTATGTGGCACGGATAGGGATTAATTTCCTGCCGGGCTCTGATCCGAGAGGTCCGATGGGGCCAAGTGGGTTTAATCACTACTTCATGCAGGGCGATTATGGCTACAACACAAAACCGCTTGCAGCCCTCGTCCTTGCCAGCTTCACAAACAGAGATAGGGTGAACAACTACTTCGACACAAAGCTCGATACCTCCAACAACAATGCAGGTACTAAAAAGACCGGAATCCATGACGTCGAAAACTACGGTTTTGATTCGGCGCTTCTCTTCAGGTATCTGGGCTTTTCCACCGACCTTGAGGCCGGGTGGGAGGAGTTCAAGCAGGATCCTGGCGACTCAAAGGGTCTGGAGCAAACATGGGACCGCTGGGCGGCCAGGGCGAATGTCGGTTACTTTATCGTGCCTAAGAAGTGGGAGGCTGTGTTTAAGGCCGCATACTTCGAGCGTATTAACAGCAACAACCTGGAAAAAAGCCTCAGAAGTGGTCTCGGTCTTGTAGAACTCAGCGATGGCTACGCGGTGGAAGACAATCTTCAGCAGTATATATTTGGTGTAAACTATTATATCCATGGCTTCAATCAGTATGTATCGGCCGATGTCCGTTGGATGCGCCGCAACTTTAATGAGATCAGTATGTCAGAGGCCAAGAGGCTCGGCTTCACCTATCCGATAAGCCATAATCCAAGCGATGAAGACGATGTCGGTGTAAGGGTTCAGTATCAATACTTCTTCTAGCAATGAAGAACTAGCAAGGGCATATTGTAGCCTCCTATTAAAAGAAAGGCCCTGCTGTTGCAGGGCCTTTCTTTATTCCAACCGTCTCAAAGATGTCATAAAAATAGTGGCCGTCGAACTGACAGTCACCGGTATCCTGATAAATCGGCCGCCGCTGGTTGCCTTTGCCCACGACCGAAATCTCAGGTATATTAAAAATATAAAATATAGTTGCGACATTCCTCCCATAAGGGCAGGGTAAGAATGGAGGACCTCCCATCAAATGGAGGACATCAAAGAGCTTCTCAGGCTTTGCGGCATTGAACATGGCTATTGGGATATCTGGGGCAAATGGCATGTTGCACAGGACGAGGCCGTGATGAATATCCTCCATGGTATGGGGGTATTGGACGGCGATGGCTATGAGGCCGCATTGTCGAGGCTCAAAGAGGACCTGTGGTTGAGGGTGCTTGAGCCGGTCAGGGTGGTATCGTTTGGCTCTCCTGTCGAGATATTGTTGACATTGCCGCATGAAAAGGATGGTTTCAGGTTCGAATGGGTGGTTTTGGAAGAGGCTGGGGTATCGCATGCCGGGGCGTTTAGGCCATCCGATCTCCAGGTCAAGGGATCGCATGAGATCAATGGCAGGCGCATCTTCCGTTATTCCCTTATGCTGCCTGTATCAATGCCCATGGGCTATCACCGCTTTTTGCTGTTTTCCGATGAAGAGCCAGGCGGTTTATCCATGTCTCTTATCGTGTGCCCCAAGAGGTGCTATGTTCCGGATGGGCTTTTCAGAGACGGCAGGACCTGGGGTCCGACCGTCGGGCTGTATGCACTGCGTTCAAGGCGTAATTGGGGCATTGGAGACTTTGGAGACCTGAAGACGGTTATTGAGCGTTTTTCAGCTTTCAGTGCAGGGATTGTGGGTACAAATCCGCTGTGCGCCCTTTCCCCCTGCGATCCGTCACACATAAGTCCTTACAGCCCGTCGAGCCGCCTTTTTTTGAATTATCTCAACATTGATATAGAGGCAGTGCCCGATTTTGCTGAATGCGAAGAGGCGAAGGCTTTGGCCGGGGGGCAGGCCTTTCAGGCCAGGCTTTCACATCTAAGAGAGGGCGGATTTGTGGACTATGAGGGGGTGGCGGGCCTGAAATTGGAGGTGCTTGAGGTGCTTTTTAGGCACTTTAAGAGAAATCACCTAGTAAACAACAGTCAGAGGGCCAAGGAGTTTTTGACGTTTAAAAAAGAAGGTGGCAAGGCGCTTAAATTATACAGTACATTTAATGCCATCAGCGAGTATTTCAAGGGACGGGACTCAGCGATCTGGGGCTGGCCGGTTTGGCCGGAGGCATATCAAGATCCAGATTCAGTCGAGGTTACAGACTTTGCATCAAAAAGAGGGGATCGTGTAGATTTTTATTGCTATCTGGAGTGGCAGGCCGAGAGGCAGCTTGCCGCTATTGGGCAACGCTCGTTCGAGCTTGGGCTCAAGGTCGGACTCTATTTGGACCTGCCGGTAGGCGTCGACAGAACAGGCTTTGATGTCTGGTACCACAAGGGACTTTTTGCACTGAATGCAGGCATTGGGGCCCCGCCTGATGCTTTCAATCCCAATGGCCAAGACTGGGGCCTGCCGCCTATAATCCCTATCAGGCTCAAGGAGTCTGCTTACTTGCCGTTTATCAAGATGCTCCGTAGGAACATGTGCCATAATGGCGCCCTTCGGATCGATCATGTAATGGGTCTTATGCGCCTCTTTTGGGTGCCTTGCAGTATGAAGCCTGACAAAGGGGTGTATGTGAGGTATCCATTTGAAGACCTCCTTGGGGTCCTTGCACTTGAGAGCCATAGAAACAGGTGTATGGTCATAGGAGAGGATCTTGGAACCGTACCTGATGAGGTGCGTTCAGGGCTTGGGGAGGCCGACGTATTCTCCACCAGGGTCTTTTATTTTGAAACCAAGGAAGACGGCTCTTTCAGGCCGCCTGCCGAATATCCGACCAATGCCCTGGTTTCGGTGACCACACATGATCTTCCGACCCTCTACGGCTTTTGGCAGGGGCGAGATGTGGAGATCAGAGACAGGCTTAATCTCTTTCCGACGAAAGAGATTAAGGGGCGTGAGATCACCTGGCGAGACAGGGCCAAGGCTTGGCTTTTTGAGGCGCTCAAAAAAGAAGGCCTTGTATCCAATGATATGTTGCGAGGCCATGAGATCGATGACAAGACCGGTCTGCCAAAAAAAATGACGCCACAGCTGGTCTTTGCAGTATATAGCTATCTTGTTAGATGCCGTTCGAAGATACTTGCGGTTCAGATGGAAGACCTGACTGGCGAGCTGGATCAGGCGAATCTGCCTGGCACGGTGAATGAGTATCCGAACTGGAAGAGGAGACTTTCAAAAGATCTTGAGGCCGTATTCGAAGATAAAGACGTCTTGCCCCTTCTTGAATGGCTTAGGCGTTCTTTTCAGTAGCCGCTCATACATTCATTTGGCCTTTGCGACCCGCTGAAGCAACACATGCCAGTACATCCAATGAAGATAGCAGATATTGACAAGACGGCCATTATTTATCAGGGAAGGGAGATCTCGTTTCCCTGGCTTCACGCCTGGATCAAGGCCTTTTCAGATCTCATTCCTGTTGGACATGGGGACAGGGTGGCTATTTTTTCCGAAAACAGGCCTGAATGGATATGTGCTGTCTATGCAGCTTGGCAAAGGGGTGCTGCGGTTGTCCCGATAGATGCCCTTTCATCTCCAACCGATATAGTGCATGTGTTCAACGATTCCATGCCGAAGGCGATCTTTACATCAAAGGTGCTTGAAAAGGTCCTGTTGGATGCCGTTTCTTCAGGTGCGAGACCCGGACATATCTTCGTATTCGAGGATTTGTCCAGCTTGGTTGTACATGGCGGGAGATTCAGCTCGGCCCTTTCGGACGACGATGCGGCCTTGATCCCATACACATCAGGGACTACGGGAAGACCAAAGGGTGTGGTGCTAACGCAAAGAAATCTCCTCTCAAACATAGAAGGCATCATAAGTACAGGGATCGCCTCAAGGGATGACCGACTGCTCTCGATCCTGCCATTTCATCATACATATCCTATAATGACGACTGTCCTGACCCCCCTCTTTCTCGGCGCCACTATCGTGATGGTGGACAAGCCGTCTTCGGATGAGATCATTACGGCCTGCAGGACCTATAAGGTTACCATATTTGTAGGGGTCCCCAGGGTCTTCGAGCTCTTTTATCGGTCGATAATGGGCCGCGTACGCAAAAATCCCATCCTTTTCATGTTTTTTATGTTGTCGAGATCCCTTGATCGGCTGGCTATATCCCGTTTCATATTCAGACGGCTTCGCGTTCGTCTGGGAGGTGCACTGAGGTATCTTGTAAGCGGCGGGGCAAGGCTCTCACCGCAGATTGCAAGAGATTTCGCTGCCCTTGGTCTCCCTGTGGTTGAGGGCTACGGGCTCACGGAGACCTCTCCCATCATCTCTTTCAATTTGCCCCGTGTCATTAAAATAGGTTCGGTAGGTAGGCCTCTCCCAGGAGTCGAAGTGAAGATCGAAGGGGGCGAGATTGCAGTAAGGGGCCCCAATGTAATGAAGGGCTATCTGAATCTGCCTGATAGGACTAGAGACGCCATAAGGGACGGTTGGTTCTATACCGGGGATCTAGGCGCACTGGACCAGGACGGTTATCTATATATCACGGGCAGAAAAAAGGACATGATCGTCCTTTCGAATGGCAAGAACATCAATCCCGAAGAGATAGAGGGTATGGTGCTTGCTACAGCGGCCTGTGTGAAGGAGGCGGCCGTTATGGAGAAAAATGGCAGACTTTTTTGTCTCGTGCGCCCTGATCTTGAGGCCTTAAAGGCAGCTAACATTAGCAATATAAACGAGTTCATTAAATGGAAGGTTATAGATGAATACAACAGGTCTGTCCCTGATTACAAGAAGATATCAGGTTTTGATGTGGTTTCATCTGAATTTCCCAAGACAAGGCTTGGGAAGATAAAGAGGCATCTGCTTGGTTCGGTTGTTACGGCGGCGAAGAGGTCTGAGAGAAGGTCAAAAGGTCCCTCTGATGAGGTATTCACTGCCTTGAGTGCATATCTCAAGGAAGTTTCCGGCAAGGAGGTCTTCCTGGAAGACCACCTTGAGATGGATCTCGGCCTTGATTCCCTTGGCAAGATTGAGCTTTTGAGCTTCATTGAAAAGACCTTCGGGATGTCTGTGACGGAAGATGAGCTCTCGCACCTCCTCCTTGTTAAGGATCTTTATGTCTATATAAAACAGGATGCTGTAAGGGTTGAAAGGGGTGAGGTCGGCTGGCGGGATGTCCTTGGTGCCGATGGGGTGGTCGATATAGATATATATGAAGGCGATTTGTCTATCCTGACCTTGAAGGCTGTATTATCCCTTACGGCCAGACCGTATTTCCGCTTCAAGGTCAGTGGCGCCGATGTCCTACCAGCGCGGCCTTTTATCCTTGCCCCCAACCATCAGAGCCTCCTTGACGGCTTTTTGATAATAGCGGCCCTTCCGTCGTACGCCCTGAGAGACAGTTATTTTATAGCCACAGAGGAATATTTTAGGTCGCCGCTTAGGCGAGCTATAGCCCCAAGGATGCATGTGATCCCGTTCGATTTGAACAGAAACCTTGCATCAGCCCTGAAAAAGGCCGCCGTCCTCCTTAGAAGGGGCAAGTCAATAGTAATCTTTCCTGAGGGTGCGCGTACAAGGGACGGAGGGCTTTTGCCTTTTAAAAAGGCCTTTGCCATCTTGAGCAAGGAGATCGGTGTCCCTGTGGTTCCGGTTGCGATAGACGGTGCATTCAGGGCCTTTCCATTAGGAAGCCTTATCCCAAGACCTTATGAGATACATTTGAAATTCTTGCCACCTGTCTTTCCGAACGGGATGGATTATGACGAGATCGTCGGTATAGTGAAGAGGTCAATAGAAGGTGCTATGAAAAAGGGCGTCGTGCTGTAAGTCTTTATCGTCGGTTTTTTATTTTTTTATTCATCCTTTCTAAAAAATCTACTTCGTTACGGTTTAATGAATTGTTTTGCATGTCGGTGGTTTATTTGTTTAAGGGAAATTTTATGTTGGTTAAAGTCATTTTCTCGGCGTTATTATTGATGGCGATAGGCGGGTGCGCTATCGTCGCCCCATCGAGTACTATTCAGCTTGGGCCGCTCAAGCAGATTTCGCTTCCCATTAAAGAGGCCCTGGAGCGTCAGACGAGGCTTCCAGCGGCCATGAGCGCAAATGCGCTGGTTCAATTTACCTTGAAGGGCAAGGCCCAGCCAAGGGTCACGGGTATAATAAACTGGGAGCGCGCAGAGAACGGCCTGAAACTCAGGGCGACAGGTCTTGGGGCTATGGGTGTTACTGTCTTTGACTGTCTGCTCACAGACGATTGGCTTTACCTCTACATACCATCCCATGGCGTCATCTATACGGCGGATCTTGGTGATGAGGCATTGCTGCCGGATGGCCGCATGTTAAATGGTATCGCCGATGAGGCTATGCTGGTCCTCGCCCCATGGTCAGCATACGGCATGGGTGGTGACAAAGATGTCTCGGAGTGTCCTGCAGGGCAGTGGGAAGGGTCATCAGTTCGGCCACTGTGCATAGGGTTTGTGGAAGACGGGCGGCGGGGCGTGGTAGGTCTTGACCCAAAGACCCTGGCCCCGCTTTATCTAAGGCTTGAAGGCCTCGATGTACGCTACAGTGCCCCTGACGGACTGCCTGACGGTTCGCCGTACCCTACAGGTTTTCATCTTGAGATGGCGGGTTTGGGGTTGAAGATCGATGTCGATCTTAAGAAGATCCTGCCCCGACGGCCCGATGTCTCTTTGTTTGACCCAGCGCCGTTTTGCCAGGGGAGGATATTGCCACTCTCTGTGCTGATTGACAGGATAAAAAACAGCTAAAACCCTATCGCTCTTTTTAACTCTTCAATGCCGATCTTCTCTATCAGCCTGTCCATCCTTGATTTTATCTTTACATGCCTTGAGAACATCGCGGCAAGCCTCTTTATTATCTCGCCCGCCTCTTCAGGCGACGAGATCCTGCCCACCTCGCATCCCTCCTTGGGTCTGCTCCCGCCATGGCCTCCGAGCATGACCACAAAGCCGCTCTTTCTGCCTGAAAAACCTATATCCACCATATTCGCCCATGAGCAGCAGGCCGGACAACCAGCCACCGCCACCTTCAATTTCGGCGGGATAGGGATCCTGGCAAGCTCTTTGTAGATATACTCTCCAAACGGAAAGGTCTTCTGCAGTGCAAGCTTGCAATATGGTTTACCTACGCACACCCTTGGCTGGGAGATATCCCTGGCCTTCCTTACGCCAGCCCCGCCTTCTTCCAGGAGCTCTATTGCCCTCCGGCCTGTCTTTTGGTCAAGCCCCAGGAGCATGATCTTCTGAGCAGTGGTGATGTGGACGGTTATCCCCAACTCTTTTACGACCCTTGATAATGTATCGATGACCTCAGGGGTTATAATCCCGTTTGGGCATTCAATAGTAAGGGCGTAGGAGCCGTCTCCTTGAATTACAAGACCTGGTATTGGGATTGTATTATCCATCAGACACCTCCTTCGTCGTTTTTTCTTATTTGATATCTTTCCACCGCCTTGTCGTGTTCGGCGAGGGTTTTTGAAAAATAGTGTGTGTTATCGTTTTTCGACACAAAATATAAAAAATCCGTCTTCTCAGGATAAAGGACTGCCTTTATGGAATCGAGACCCGGGTTTGCAATCGGGCCAGGCGGTAGGCCGTCTATGCAATATGTGTTATATGGCGTCTTAGTATGCAGGTCTTTTTTGGTAAGCCTTGTCGGCAGGCTTGGCCCTTTTCCAGTCCCTGATTCGGACTCCAGTTTGTCCAAGATACCGTAGTAAACGGTTGGGTCGCACTGCAGCGGCATGCCTTTCTTGCTCCTGTTCCAAAAGACACTTGCGATTATTGGGCGCTCGGAGGGTATTGCAGCCTCCTTTTCCACCATCGAGGCCAAGATCAAGACCTCTTTCATGGTGACTCCAAGCGCATTGGCCCTTTCTTGGAGGCCATGTTTCCGCCAGACATCTTTCAGTCTCTCTACCATTGTGGCGATGATTTTCTGAGGAGGGGTATCTTTAGTGAAGAAATATGTATCGGGGAAGAGATAGCCTTCAGCCGTCCGGCCGTCGATGCCGAGTCTCTTGAGGAGGGCCTGATCTTTGGCGGCGTCAAGAAAACGATTTCTGGGCATGATCCCGGCGTTCTCGATGAGTCCGGCTATGTCATAGATATTGAATCCCTCGGGTATGGTCACGACATGTTTGAGCACCTTCCCGTTTACCAGGTAGTCTAGGATGTCATCCGGGCTTTGGGCCGGAGAAAGCTGGTATTCGCCGGCCTGGAGCCTGCCGCTCATGCCTTTTATCCAAGCAAGAATGGTGAAGCCCGTCTTCGACCTAATCAATCCCTCGCTTTCAAGTAGGTTGGCCACCTCTGAGAACTTCATGCCAGGCGTTATGTTGATGATTTTTGACGGGGCGGCTGTATTTTTAGGTGTCATCCAGTAGTTCCAGGTGTTCCATGCCTCATAACTCCCTAGAAATACGACATAGAAAAGTAGGAGCCACCAGAGGTCTTTTAAAAGACGCATCAGCAGATGTCTCCATCTAGTGTCCCGGAATATACAAGCACAGCCTCGCCTTCCAGGAATACATCCCTTGCCTCTCCACCGTTCAGATCGAAATAGACCTTCAGGACCTCTCCACTTCTTGTTTTAACCCTTAAGGGTGGGGCAAGCCCGATTTTGACCGCCGCTATAATGGCCCCTGCCACTGAGCCGGTACCGCATGCAAGCGTTTCACCTTCTACGCCGCGTTCGTAGGTGCGGATAAGGACATCCCGGCCTTCAAGCTTGATGAAGTCTACATTTGCACCTGCGGGTTTAAAGCGTTCATGAAATCTTATCGCCCTTCCAAGTCCTACAACGTCGCATCTTTTGAGGTCGTCCACCAAAACCACTGCATGCGGCACGCCTGTATTTATGAAGTGTGTTGTGACTCGGTCGTCTTTCACATCAATGGATATGTTCAGTTCCATGTCGGCTGGGGCTGGAAGTTCAAGCTTTACCTTCGCACCTTTCACCTCGGCATGGATCAGTCCGGCCCCTGTCTCAAATTTTAATTTCGGTCCGGCGATCCCTGTAAGAACTGCAAACCTTGCAGCGCATCTGCCGCCGTTTCCGCACATCTCAGCCTCGCTTCCATCAGCGTTGAAGAAGCGCCATCTAAAATCAGCCGTTTCTGACCCCTCGATAAGGATAAGGCCATCCGCCCCGATTGAGAATCTACGACGGCATAGACGCCTAGCCAGATCATGGGCCGTATCTGCTTGAATGAGACTGGTTCTGTTGTCTATCAGGATGAAGTCATTGCCGCTTCCGTGCATCTTTTTGAATTTCAACGGTTCCATTGCGTTACCTCCAGGCCTCCCAGATCTCCTCGCCCCTTATGAGGTCTTCATAGGTCTCCCTTGTCCTTATGACCTTGAATCTGTCTCCGGCCACCAATACCTCAGCTGCCCTTGGCCTCGAGTTGTAGTTGGAGGACATGCTGAAGCCGTAGGCCCCGGCGCCCCTTACTGCAATGAGGTCGCCGTTTTTCATGGACGGCATCGGGCATCCCCTGGCCAGGAAGTCGCCTGTCTCGCATATAGGTCCAACGACGTCAGTCGGTTTGAGCAAGGCGGCCGTTCCGGCGGTCGGCCCGGTCACCGGCACGATCTCATGATATGCCTGATAGAGGCTCGGCCTTGCGAAGTCGTTCATGCCTGCGTCCACTATATAAAAACGTCTTTCCCCAGAGTCCTTTGTGTAGAGGAGCTTGGTGACCATGATCCCTGCATTTGCACATATGGCCCTGCCTGGTTCGAGTATCAAGGTCTGCGGGAGCGATGATATCTCTTGGATTACTGCGGCGAGATATTCCTCAGGTTCAGGCGGTGTTTCATCTTTGTATCTGACGCCGAGCCCGCCTCCCAAGTCAATGAATTTTAGCCTTATGCCTTCTGTCTCGAGCCCTTTTACGAGGCTACCTATCTTTTCGGCCGCAGCTTTAAAGGGACCAGTCTCTGTGATCTGTGAGCCGATATGGCAGCTTACGCCGATCGTTTCGAGCCAGTCCATCCCAGAGGCAAGCCGATATGCCTCAACGGCTTCTTGAACCGGCAGTCCGAACTTGTTTTTCTTGAGGCCCGTCGAGATGTAAGGGTGCGTCTTTGGATCGATATCCGGATTTACACGGAATGATATGCCAGCCCGCTTTCCCATCCTTGCCGCCGTCTCGCCGATTGTGTAGAGTTCGTCTAATGACTCCACATTAAACATCAAGATGCCGGCCTTGAGGGCGTATTCGATCTCCCGTCTGGTCTTGCCTACGCCTGAGTAGGTTATCCTGTCGGCGGGTATTCCGGCCTTCAACGCCCTGAAGAGCTCCCCACCTGAGACTATGTCGGCACCAGCGCCGAGACGGCCAAGGATGTTTAACACAGCTATGTTGCTGTTTGCCTTGACGGCGAAACAGATGATGTGGTTGCGGTGGACAAGGGCCTTTTCAAAGGCCTTGAAGTGTCTCTCCAGTGTGGCCGTGCTATATATGTAAAGCGGAGTGCCTGCCTCTTCGGCTATTTTCTTTACCGGTATATCTTCACAATAAAGTTCGCCGTTTTTGAAAACAAAGTGATCCATATAGCTACCTTTCAGTCGGAATCAATATATCTCGACACTTGCCGGTTTCGACGGGCGACTTTCGTTGGGGGGGTGCGCCCGATCAACGGCCGTAACCCAGTATTCGTAGATACCAGGTGACAGCCGCGTAAAGTCGATGAACTTGGGGATTGGGATCGGTGAATGGTTCAATTTGTCGATAAGGCCGTTTTTGTTGCGGCGGTAAACTATATAGCCCGCAAGGTCAGGCTCGGAGTTTTCCTGCCACAACAATTCGACGCCTCCTTCACCGCCGCTTCCTGCCAAGGCCTTCCTGTAGACCGCCACCAGGCCTTCAGGGGGCTTAGGTGGTGTCAGGTCAATTGGCTGGGCGGTTATTTCACGGCTGCGCCGGCCTTCGATCTCCGTGCCGTGATAGATGAGGACGGAGGATATGGAATATTTATATGTTACACCTTTTTTCACGGATGTATCAAAAAAGCCTGTTGAGTCAACCGGAGGGCCGATCGCCTTCCATTGCCCTTCAACTGCCTCTGCCTTGTATATCTTATACGAGATCTTTTTATCTATTGGGCTTCCATCCGCCCATGTTCCAGGTGGAACCCATGATAGATATATGCCATCAGCCGAAGGTTGTGCCGAAATCTGTGAAGGCGGCGATGCAGGGACATGCCATGCAAAGGATATCCTGTTTGACGGGTCACTTATGTTGAGCCAGCCCTTGACTGTGCGCACTTCATAAATATACCTCATTCCCTGGTGCAGCGTGCGGTCGTCGTAATACATCTTTCTCGCCTCTTCTGGATGGGCCTCAAACGGTATCTCTATGGGTGGTCCAAATCTTGGGGGACATCCGTCGCAGGTCTCATTCACAGACGCCTCTGCCTTATAGATCTCAAAACCCTTGATGCGTTCTATAGGGCTTCCGTCCAGGTTTCTGATCGGGACGGTCCAGGACAGTTCGGCGCCTTCAGGTGTTATCGTGTATGAGAGGTCTTTTATCGCGACCGGACGGATAGTGCCTGGGGGGACAGGCGCCCCCTTTCTTCCGCAGCCCGAGAGCATAATCAAGCCGCATAGGGCGGCGAGGAAAGCAAGGTAGTTTTTACAAGATCGTTTCATTGCTTATTAAATCCATTCAGTTCTATCTCGGCCCGCCTCACGGCCTCGGCCACTGTCTCGGGCGCCGTGCCGCCAATAGAGCACCTGGACCTTAGAGAACCTTCGACCGTCAGGACATCATACACATCTTCTTCGATGAGCGGCGAGAACGCCTTGAATTCGTCGAGACTGAGGTCTTTGATATCCCTGCCTGTCTCTATACAACTTGCAACTATCCTGCCGGCGACTTCATGGGCGCTTCTGAATGGAAGTTCTTTTTTTACAAGATAGTCAGCAAGATCGGTAGCAGTCAGAAATCCCTTTTCAAGAACCTTTCCTATGTGTTCTTTCTTAGGCTCAAGTCTGGAGATGATGGCTGTCATCATTTCTAAAGATGCACTTACTGTGTCGATTGCATCGAACAATGCCTCCTTGTCTTCTTGGAGGTCACGGTTGTAGGTCATGGGCAACGCCTTTATAAGTGTCAGCATGGCCATCAGGCAGCCGTATACCCTGCCGGTCTTTCCCCTGATGAGTTCCGGTACGTCAGGATTTTTTTTCTGCGGCATTATGCTCGATCCTGTGCAAAATGCATCAGGGAGTTCTATAAAGCCGAATTCAACCGTTGACCACAGGATAAGCTCCTCGGAAAGCCTGCTCAAGTGGGCCATGATAATGGAGAGTGCGGCCAGGAATTCCACCGCGAAATCCCTGTCAGCTACGGCATCCATACTATTTGCAGAGATGTCATCAAAGCCTAGTTCATTTGCGGTAAATTCCCTGTCTATGGGAAGGCCGGTGCCTGCGAGCGCGGCGCTTCCAAGTGGACAGATATTGATACGCCGTCTGCAGTCAGCGAGTCTCTCCTTGTCCCTCTTGAACATCTCATAATATGCAAGCATGTGATGCGGCCAGAGTACAGGTTGCGCCCTCTGAAGGTGTGTATATCCAGGTATTATGAGTTCAGGGTGGCGCTTTGCCTGTGACAGCAGGGCAAGTTGCAGTCCATGAATAAGATCGCTTATTCTGTCTGTCTCATCCCTCAGATAAAGCCTTGTATCAGTTACCACCTGGTCGTTGCGGCTCCTGGCCGTATGGAGTTTTTTGCCCGCATCCCCGATCCGTTCCACGAGGGCTTGTTCGATGTTCATGTGGACGTCTTCCAGCGCCTCCTGCCAGACGAACTTCCCGGCCTCGATATCATGCTGTATCTCGTCTAGGCCGCGGACGATCGCCATGCCCTCTTCGGGGCTTATGATACCCTGTTTCACCAACATAGTGGCATGTGCCTTGCTGCCAGCTATGTCTTGTCTGTAGAGCCTTTTGTCAAAATGGATCGAGGCTGTAAAACGCTCAACCAGCTTGTCTGTATCCTCGGCGAATCTCCCGCCCCATGGTTTCTTTACGGTTTTTTTGTCGTTATTCATAGCCATTGCATATTTTTTATTTATCATTTGGCCGAACAGTGCAATATGCAGGCAGTTCCCGCCGGCACGCATACATTTATTTATGATGGCGATCTCATCCGATAAGGGCCTTTAAACCCCATGGCCGGAGCCCTATCGTCTTCAGGCCGATGACCAGCTCGGTGAGTAATTCCGGCATCAGTCCGGCCATGTCGTGCCGCCCGCCCCCCTGTCCGGCGGTCAGGTAGGAAGGTATGAGGATTATGTCGCCCGATCTCACCTTGAGTAGTAGCCTGGATATCGCGCCCGAGATCGACTTTGCCGGATCTTGCCTGGCTTGCATGCCTGCCGCATATGGGCGGAGGGGCATGATTTTAAGGGTGAGCGAAGGGTTTACTACAATAAGTCCAAGTTCGTGCGCTACACGCATCAGGCGCAGGTCTTTAAAGCCATAGGGCGGCATGAAGTATCTCGCACCTTTGTCTTGGAATTCTCTTACAAGGAATTGGGTTGATCTGAGTGAGCGCCTTATATCCTGTTCCTTTTTGAATATGAGAGGTCTGTAGTCCTCGCCGTGTATGCCTATTTCAAACGCCTGAATATGGTCCATTGCCCACGGAAGGCTCCTGGCCTTTTTGCCTTCAATGAAAAATGCAGCCGGGATGGATAATTCATGCAGTCTTTTGCAGACAGCGGCTGTGGCCTGATTTGGGCCCTGATCGAACACTATCCCAACCGCATTGGTCGTCCTCGGCCCGTGGGTTATCACCCTGCCAAAAAATTCGGCCTTTGGGCAAAAAATCTCATACGCTGCACCAGCGGCCGCCCCCGTTCCGGCCAGGACGGCTAGTCCTTTTATTATCTTAGATCTATTTAAGCCCATTTTGCATCCTTATTAGCTCTTCATATTGCAACGCATAAATTAAACAGATTTATTTCCTACGCTCAACCACAAACCTTGCAAGCCTTTTCAATATCCCGGCTGTTTCCGATGATCCGAATATATCGAGGCCGTTGCAACCTATCCTTATGAGTTCTTCGGCTTTGTCTTTCGTGTATTTGAAGGCACCCTTGGTCTCGAGAAGGTCTTTTATCCATGCAAGCTCCTCAGGAGAATGTTTATCCTTTTTCAATATCAAAAATATCTCACTCTTTTCTTTGGGAGAGGCTATGCTGAGCCCGTAAACCAGGGGCAGCGTGAGCTTTCCTTCGGCAAGATCTGCGCCGACGGCCTTTCCGAATTCTTTTGTGTCAGCGGTATAGTCCAAGAGGTCGTCTATCATTTGAAATGCCTTGCCCAGACAAAGGCCGTAGTTGGAAAGGGCATTGACCCTGGTGTCATCCGCCCCGGCAAAGAGCGCACCGATCTTGCATGACATCGAGATCAGTGCAGCCGTCTTTCTGTATATAATATCCATATAGGTCTGTTCATCAAAAAAGTCCGGGTTCTTTGAATGCAGGAGTTGCATGACCTCGCCTTCGGACATAAGGGCCACGGTCTCGGCGGTGACCCTTGCTATGCGGATGTCTTCGAAGCGTGTGGCCAGCTCTATGGCCCTTGCATATAGAAAATCCCCTGCAAGGACCGTAGCCTTGTTTCCCCAGATAGTATATGCAGGCGGTTTGCCTCGCCTTAATTTCCCGTCATCGACTACATCATCATGCAAGAGGCTTGCCGCATGTAGATATTCAGGGACCAGTGCAAGATCATAGGCTTCATCTATCTCCCTTCCGCATAGTATGGCTGAAAGCACTGTCAGCAGCGGCCTGACCTTCTTGCCGCCGGCAAAGAGTATGTGCCCTGTTATTTCATTTATAAATGGCATGTGTGAGGCAAAGCAGCTAGACATCCGGCTGTCAAGGCGCTCAAAATACGGTTTTAACTGTTCAAGTATATCGGTTTCCATGACTTTATTTTTTAATTGTTTGGTAGGTGCGCAGTTTTCAATCATTAAGGAAATAACATATAAAACCAGTAAGGGCTACATGTAATAGTCTGTGGATTATTGAATTTTGAAACTTTATAGGCTTTAATGAGGTCTAAGACCCTGGAAGGTCTGATTGAGACTGGTGTCTTTTGGATCGTATGGGCAAAGGCTGGACAGTCTGTCTCAGGAGGGGTAAACAGTGAAGATCACGCGCCTTGAGGTCGAGCATATTGCTAATTTGGCATGTTTAAGTTTTGATCAAGATGAGATTGAGGGATTTACTGTACAGCTGAACGAGATACTTGAATATGTAGCGAAGCTTGGCGAATTGGATACAGGCGGCGTATCCCCTTTGGCCCATTCCCTTGATTGTGTTAATCGCTTCAGAGATGATGTGGAGATGCCCTCGCTCTCTGTCGAAGATGCACTGAAAAATGCCCCTCAGAAGGAAGACGGCGCCTTTGCTGTCCCGAAAATCATTTGATCAGGACCATCTTTAAGAATGGAGAATGAGAGGCATGCCGGATCTTATAGACTTAACTATTAAAGAATTAGGTGAGTTGTACGCCAAGGGCGAGATAAGCCCTGTCGAGGTGACAAAGGCATATCTAGACAGGATTGATCAGGTTGATCCCAAGATAAGGGCCTATATAACCGTCACCCATGAGCTCGCATTGAATCAGGCGAAGGATGCGCAGAGACGTCTTGATAAGGGCGAGGATATCACACCCCTTACCGGCGTCCCGCTCGGCATAAAAGATCTCATCTGTACAAAGGGTATTAAGACGACCTGTGCCTCGCGTATGCTTGAAGGCTTCATCCCACCTTATGATGCGACAGCGATCGAGAGGTTAAACAGGGCGGGGGCTGTGATGTTGGGCAAACTCAACATGGACGAGTTCGCCATGGGATCTTCGACCGAGAACTCGGCCTTTCATCCTACTTATAACCCATGGGATCTTACCAGAGTACCTGGGGGATCAAGCGGCGGTTCAGCGGCGGCTGTGGCCGCAAGGCTCTGTGCAGGCGCCTTAGGCTCCGATACTGGTGGTTCAATCCGTCAGCCATCTTCACATTGCGGCGTAGTTGGCCTTAAACCAACCTACGGCAGGGTTTCTAGATACGGGCTTGTTGCCTTTGCCTCTTCCCTTGACCAGATTGGTCCTATAACAAAAGATGTAACCGATGCAGCTATACTCCTTGGCGCCATTGCAGGAAATGATCCGATGGACTCCACCTCTTCCTCAAGGGATGTCCCTGATTATACAGCCGGACTTGGTAAGGGGATCAGCGGTTATACCATAGGTTTGCCGAGGGAATATCTAGTTGGCGGCCTTGATCCTGATGTCGAGGCGGTCGTCAGAAAGGCCATAGGGGCCCTTGAGGCCATGGGTTGCAAGATGGTCGAGGTAAGTCTCCCGCATACTGAATATGCCATTGCAACTTATTATATCATCGCCACTGCCGAGGCTGCATCTAACCTGTCGCGATATGATGGCGTGAAATATGGACTGCGCGCCTCCGGTTATCGGAACCTGTCTGAAATGTATAAGAAGACCCGTTCCGAGGGCTTTGGGCCCGAAGTCAAGCGCAGGATCATGCTCGGGACCTATGTCCTTTCCTCAGGTTATTACGATGCCTATTACAAAAAGGCATCCCAGGTCAGAAACTTGATAAAGCAGGATTTCGTTGAGGCGTTTAAAAGGTGCGATTGTCTTATAACACCTGTCGCTCCAACCCCTGCCTTCAGGCTTGGTGAGAAGACAGGGGATCCGCTTCAGATGTATTTAAGTGATGTATTTACAATAGCGACGAATCTAGCTGGCGTTCCGGGCATCTCAACGCCTTGCGGCTTCAGTAAAGATGGCCTTCCAATAGGTGTTCAGCTTATGGCCGATTCGTTTGAGGATGAGAAACTCCTTAGGGTGGCGTATAGTCTCGAGACCTTTGTCGGGAAGATATCTAGATGGCCTGAGGTTTGAGTGAGGTAGCAGATGCAGAGCATCCCCATATCCCTTGCCGCACCTGAAATGATACTTGCAAAGGCGGTCAAGACCGAAGACGGTAAGATATTGTGTGGGCCTGGGGTGGAATTGACCGAAGAGCTTATAAGTCGACTTTCAAAGAGCGGTGTGCATGTCGTCGTTGTAAAAGGCCATCCCGTCCAGATGCCGGGTGAAAAGTCCCTTGCAGAGATGATTAAGGAGCTTGAGGAGAGATTTGCAAAGGTAAAGGACGACCCGGTATTGCGGGCGCTTATGAGGCTTATCGCCGAACACATCATAGAAGAGGCAAAGACATAATGAATCTATGCGGAATCTCTGATTGCGGTCTGATGACGCATAGATATTGCCTGAAATTGGATTTTCTGCCTCGCAACGGTGTATAATCTGCTCATAGGAGGGATCCAAACAAGATGGATAAACAGGACCAGGGGCAAAAGAGACAGGATATAAGACATAGATTGAGATATATAAAATCGCTTCCGACTCTCCCGCCTATCGCCTCCATGCTGAATAAGATGGTCGAAGACGAAGAGATGACGGCCTCAAGGCTCGGTTCGGTCATAGAAAAAGATCAGGTCTTGACAAGTAAGCTCTTGAAGATGGTTAATTCGTCTTTTTTCGGCTTTCCGCAGAGGATCGGCACGGTCTCGAACGCCATAGTGCTTTTGGGGTTTAACGTTATAAAGACCCTGATCGTGACCTCCTCCATCTTTGATGTAATGCAGTCTTCCGACGTAGGGCTTTGGGAGCATTCGCTCGGGTGTGCGACAGCCGCAGGCATTTTTGCCAAGAGGCATGGGCTGAAAAATCCCGAAGAAGTCTCGACGGCAGGGCTTATACATGACTTAGGCAAGGTGGTGATAAGGGCGGAATTTACAAAAGAATATGAAGAGATACAAAATATGGTTAAGGAGCGCGGCATCTCTATGAGGGAGGCCGAGCTTGAGTGTCTTGGAGTCGCCCACCCAGAGATAGGCGGATGGCTCATTAAGCAGTGGAATCTTCCTGATCGGCTGATCCTGCCTGTTATTTATCATCATAATCCGGAAGATGCCACTGACTTTAGAGATATTGCCGCCATAGTGCACTTTTCCGATATCCTAATCAGGGCTGTGGGTTTCGGCTCAGGCGGGGACAAATGGGTCCCGCCGCTCGACCACAAGGCCTGGGAGAGGATAAAGATGGGTAAGGGTGAGATGAAAGAGGTCTTGAATGAGCTCGATGAAAAAATAATTGAGCTTAAAGACTTCACCCTTCGGATGCAGCAGACCAAGGGGGGCGCTGGAGAATAAATTGGCACGCATAGCTGTCGTAGCCCCTGTTTTATTTAATAGGCAGGGAGAGCGCCTCTTTCTTGAGGCGAGGGGCCACGAATTTATGTTTGAGCAGGATGTCCAGGCGGCCGTAGAAGATATAGTAAACGACCCACCCGATCTCCTGATTATGCAGAAAGGATTGCCCAACGACCTTGACAAGACCGTAATCCAGGCCCTTAAAGACAGCCTTCAGCTCGCCCTTCTTCCGATCATTCTTTGTATATCCAGACAGGATCTGACCTCCGGCATGGATTGGGGTGAATATCGGGTAGACGACATCATCTTCACCGATGCAAGCCTTAGGGAAATAAATGCCAGGATAGGGCTTGCACTGGAGCGCACGAAGAGGGTGGCCGACAACAACCCGCTTACAAAGCTCCCCGGCAATTCATCCATATTGAGATATATACAAGAGGTGTTGGATGCAAGGTTGTCTGTTGCGATCAGTTATGTTGATATAGATAATTTTAAACCTTATAATGATCTTTATGGGTTTTCAAGGGGTGATGAGGTCATCAGGATGGTGGCCCGCATACTTGTAAATGCAGTTCGGGAGATGGCTGGCGCAAAGGGGTTCGTCGGGCATATAGGCGGTGATGATTTTGTATTTTCGACACCAATTGAGATCGTAAGGGACGTATGCGAGAAGATTATCGATGATTTTAGTGCCTTGATCCCCCTTTTTCTGGACGAAAAAGATATAGATGCCGGTTGTTTTGTGGGCATCGATCGCAGGGGCGAGAAGGTGACCTTCCCACTGACCAGTCTTTCAATAGCAGTGGTCAGATGTATGCCAGGGCGTTATAGCCACTATGGCGAGGTGGCTGAAACGGCCGCCCAGTTGAAGCACAAGGTAAAAGGCATGCCTGGCAGCGTTTATCTTATAGACAGGAGAGGGTAGAATAATGGGGATGAATAGGGCTGTTATGAGATTTTTTGCGATTGTCTGCATTGTCTTTGTGTTTTTTGGTCTGTATTCGGCGGAGGGCGCCACGGCTGAGGGGCGGTTGGCCGTGGTTACGAGCATATTCCCTGTCTCCGAGATGGTAAGGGCCGTTGGTGGAGATAGGGTGGATGTAAGACAGCTCCTTCCCCCCGGTTCCGATCCGCATTCCTGGGAGCCTAAAATCAGTGATATGCTGTGTCTTGAGCAGGCCGATCTGGTGGTGTTGATCGGGGCAGGGCTTGAGCCGTGGGCCGGAGGGATTGTAAATAAAGTCCGTAGCGGAAGAGGCGGCGTCCTGGTGCTGGCTGAGGGTTCAGACCTTAAGGGTTGGCGAGGGAGGACCAGCGAGGTTGAAGGACATGATCACCATGGTCATGGCTGGGCTGATCCACACATATGGCTTGATTTCAAATGGGATGCGGAGGCCACGATGAGGATCGCCAAAAAATTGGCCGACCTTGATCCTGCAGGCGCTGGTTTTTATGAAGAAAATGCCAGGAGATATGCAAAGGCCTTGGAGGCGCTGGATACTTCTTATCGACGGACGCTTTCTTCTTGCGAGCAAAAGACGCTTGTAGTGGCTGGGCACGCGGCATTCGGTTATCTGGCTGAGGCATATGGCTTGAGACAGGTGGCTCTGTACGGCATATCCCCTGATGCAAGCCCGAGCCCGAAGAAGATGGCCGATGTGATTGAACTTGTAAAAAAAGAGGGGGTTAAGGCCATTTTTTTTGACGATACGGTAAATGACAGTCTTGGAAAGGCCATCTCAAGAGAGACCGGGGCGCAGTGTTTTGTAATAACGCCTGGGGCGAGCCTTAAAAAAAATGACATAGTCGACAAGACCACATTTATAAAACTTATGTACAGAAACTTAGCAGCCCTTTCAAGAGGACTTGGATGTAAGGGGTCTGCCAAGATACCACCAGAGAAACAGTCCTAGGACAAAAAAGCCGATGCTAAGGATCTGGCCCATGGTCAGACTCCCCAGCAGCACAAAGCCAAGCTGTGGATCAGGCTCGCGGAACAGCTCTGCAACCGAGCGTACTATTGCATAGAGCATGAGGAAAAGGGCGAGCTTCCTTCCATGTGGCCAAGGCCTTTTACTCAGAGGCCAAAGGATGATGAAGAGAAGTATGCCTTCCAGAAAGGCCTCGTAGAGTTGCGATGGATGCCTTGGAATCGGGCCTCCTTGCGGGAATATCATGGCCCATGGTACATTGGTGGGCCTTCCATAGAGTTCGCCGTTTATGAAATTACCGATCCTGCCGAACCCCAATCCAATAGGGGCTGTTACAGCGAATCTGTCGGCCCACAGCCAGAAGTTTATCCTGTGTCGTATGCAATAGGCCCATCCAGCAGCCATGGCGCCGGCCGCGCCGCCGTGAAAAGACATGCCTCCATGCCATGTGGCCAGTATCTCAAAGGGGTGGTTTAGATAATAGGGCAGATTGTAAAAAAGGACATAGCCCAGCCTTCCCCCCACGATTACCCCTATCGCAAGCCAGAGGAAAAGCCCGTCTAAATGATTTAATTCCGCTTCCATGTCAAGGTCGAGGGATTGGTCACCGCCGCCTACACCGCTTGTCACCGCATGTCTTGTTATCTGTCTGCGTACAAGCGAGTATGAGGCGAGGAAGCCGATGAGATACATGAGTCCATACCAGCGGAGCGCAAATGGGCCCGCTTCTAAAATGACAGGGTCTATCTGTGGATAGGGGAGCATGGTATTAATCCTTGGCCTTGTCTGGGTCTTTTATTGCATCTTTCAGTGAATGTATGCTTATCACCCGCTTTTTGCCTGCCTTTTTATCTTCCGGCCCATTGTCTCGTTTTTTCTCGGGATCCGGTTCGGGCTTTTGGGCAAGGGCAGCCTTTATCGCATGGTATTGTTCCGCAATTACAGGATTGATGTCAGGCTCGAGGATGAAACACGAGACCCGGCTTCTTTGAATACGTACGGAAGACGTCGTGAGCGCCGAGAGTATGTGGGGATGGACGATCGGACCGCGTTGTTGGTCATATAAAACGGTGCATGGGAGATAAAGATCGAAAAAGCCGGCCTTTTCAAGCGCAAAACTGGCCGTTTCAGTCTGGCGGTTGTATCTTATTTCTCCAAGCAACAGCCCGACATCGTCAAGTTCTATAAGTACTAGGTCTTTTGCATTTTGGCTCAATCTCATGATATTTCGACTTCTTTCTCCCTTTTTGGTCTTTTTCTGCGCCTTTTTCTGCGCACCTGCGCCTCCTTTTGGTATTTGGGGTTGAGGTGCGGATTAGGACCTATGGCAGGTAGTCCAAGCTGTTCCTGAATCAGGTCATAAAGCAATACGCTGTCGGCGAACCTAGATTTGCAATAGACGCGTTTCGGCCAATTGCCGATCTCAAGGCACCTTATTATCGGCCACAGACCTGACAATATCTGGGCTGCCTCATCCCTCACTGACTTCTTGAAGTCGTACGGGGCGATCGTCTCATTTAACAAATCCCGTGTCTCCTGGACAGGCCATCTTATGCGTTCAGAATAGAGAGATCTCCATCCTGGTGCAACATGGAGCCTCGGATACGCAAAGAGCGCAAGTATAAACGATTCCGTAGGTTTTTTATCGCCGCCGGCCGCCTTGTCAAGCCATGACAGCAGCCCTGAAAGGAGTGTCTTTGCAAGCCCGCGGTCTCCTTCTTTTATTCCCTTGAAGTAATTGGGGAATATAGATGAAAAGAGACCGCTTTCAAACAGGAGTTCCGCCCATTTCCAGCTTGCCCCTGAATGCAGGTCTTTGAGCCATTCATCACGCACCCTCGGAACGGCACACAGGCGTATCATGTCTTTATGTATTAATATGGCGTCCCAGGTCGCCTTTTCTATTGCAAACCCGGTGCGCGCAGCATGTCTGATCGCCCTAAGCATCCTCACTGGGTCTTTCAGAAAGCGCCTTTCAGGATCGCCTATCGTGCGGATTATCCCGGCCTTGAGATCGGCCATGCCACCTACATAATCTATTATACTGAAATCGGCGATATTGTAAAAGAGGCCGTTGATCGTCAGGTCCCTGCGCATTGCATCTTCCTGTGGTGTTCCAAAGATATTGTCGCCATCATCCCCTGCGCTGTCTTGAGACTGTACAGCGTCATATTCGGCCTTTTGCCTAAAGGTTGAGACCTCTATCACTTTACCACCCTTGAAATACACATGTACAAGCCTGAACCGTCTGCCTATGATGCGGCTGTGTGGAAAGAGCCTCTTTATCTCCTCGGGTGTGGCATTGGTCCCTACGTCAAAGTCCTTGGGGCGCTTCCCTATGAGCAGATCCCTGACGCTCCCGCCGACCAGGTACGCTATGAATCCGTGGTCTTTCAGGCGATAGAGGACCTTGAGCGCCTCTCTGTCCACATCTTTTCTGCTCAGGCAGTGCTCTGGCCTTGGGATTATGAAGGGCCCTGGCCTTTCATCGGTGCCGAAGAGATCAGGCTGTATCAGCCTCGGTTTAGGCCTTGAGCCTTTCATCTACCAGCTCTGCGACCTTTTGTCCTGAGAGTAGCATCCCGCCGAATATAGGGCCCATGCGGAACGATCCAAATGTGGCGTTTGCGGCCATACCAGCCACGAATATCCCTGGAAAGGCCTCTTTGGTGTTGTCGAGGGTGGTGTTTTCGGCAACCTCGGCCCACATGGAACGTTCGCCCATTATAGCGCCGGTCTCGGTGAGAAGACGGGCCCCCATCTTCCGTTGCACCACCTTCAAGACCTCTGTGGGGTGCCCTGTAGCTTCTATTACATACTTGGCCCTTACGGCGAGCGGATCTATGTGGAGTCCGGCCATATCGACCGCAGTCCAGTTGATGACAAGCCCTGTTACTCGATTATCTCTCACCATGACGTCTTCAACAGTTATAAGATTGAACAGTTTGGCCCCGGCCTTGCACGCGAGGCTTGCAAGGGTGGTCACGCACTCTACCGAGTCGGATGTGTAATATCCGTCTCCAACGTCCTCTACCCTTATGCCCAACTCTTTTAATATGGCCGCACCTTCTTCCTGGAGGACTATTTCATTGAACATCATGCCGCCTCCCCACATGCCGCCACCGATGCTGAGCTTTCTTTCGAAGAGGGCCACCTTGTGGCCTTTTTCCGCAAGCTTCAGTGCGGCGATAAGCCCGGAAGGGCCTGCGCCAACGATAGCTGCGTCCAGTTCCAAATACTCCGAGAGCTTTGACATGTAGCGCGAAATGATGGCGCGGCTTATCTTGACCTCATCTAAAGACATAGAAAAAATGCCTCCCTTATGTTATTTAAAAGATAAACAAACTGGCAACTTAGCTTAATTTTGAATTTTTGCAAATCCGTTTGATAAAAAACCTTGGATTTTCATAAAGGCCGTCAAGATTGATGGAATTGTAAGAGGTCAAAATCCTTTGAAATCCTGTTGTGAGGAGGACTAAATGCGCATGGAAGGACTGGGGATAACAGTAACGGAGCACCTTTTGATACACCAGAAGGAATCGCCTGCGGCGACCGGACAGTTTACAAGGCTTCTGAGTGAACTCATATTCTCTGCCAAGATCATAGCCAGAGAGGTCAAAAAGGCTGGACTTGTGGACATCCTTGGTCTTACGGGCGATATAAACGTCCAAGGAGAGCAGGTCAGGAAGTTGGACGAGTTCTCGAACAGGGTCTTGATCTACAGGATGCAGCGTTCAGGGGTTTTGTGCGCCATGGCGTCCGAGGAAAATGCGGATGTCATCGAGGTGCCTGATGACATGCCCAGGGGGAACTACATCCTAATATTCGATCCGTTGGACGGTTCGTCGAATATAGATGTAAATGTAAATATAGGTACTATCTTTTCTATCTACAGGGTGGTCGGCGAGAGGCCTTATGTTACCATGGAGGAATTTTTGAGAAAGGGATCGGAACAGGTGGCGGCCGGTTATTTTCTCTACGGCCCAAGCACCATGCTGGTATATACGACCGGCAAGGGCGTTCATGGCTTTACCCTTGATCCTACGGTTGGGGAGTTCCTCCTCTCTCACCCAGACATACGCATACCGGAACAGGGCCGGATATATTCAGTAAACGAATCAAATACCAATTATTGGGATGGGCGTACAAAAAAAGTCGTCGATTATTTCAAGTCAACAGAGAACGCCCGCCGCAAGCCGTATACCGCAAGGTATATCGGGGCCTTGGTGGCGGATTTTCACAGAAACCTCTTGGATGGCGGTATCTTTATGTACCCTGCGGACAATAAAGACCCGGCAAAACCCAGCGGTAAACTGAGATTGCTCTGCGAGGCTGCGCCGTTGGCGTTTGTGGCCGAACAGGCTGGGGGGGCGGCAACCGATGGAAGGGAGCGTATATTAGATATCAGGGCGGCCCATCTGCATCAGAGAACCCCGCTCTTTATAGGCAGTAGGAGGGACGTAGAAACGGCTACGGCCATAATGAAAGGCGATGTTTAAATCAGGCGTGGTCCAGCGTCAGTGCCCTTTGGCCGTTTTAATGCCCGTCTGGTTTGTGCACCTCTTCCATATGACCAAAGAAATGATTATTTTATAAAAAATTCCTATTTTACTAGTCTGGTAGGCGGGCATTCTTTACCTGGCAGCGGATATTGTTTGTCTCTTTGCCTGGGTGTCAGACGCGACCGGGCAGATGGTGCAGTGAATTTTTAAAATATAGTACAGCATCGGCTGGAGGTTGTTTACAATTATGTCCAATCTATTAAAGACAACTGTTCTTCTTGCAGCCCTTACCGCCTTGTTCCTGGCGGTGGGCAAGGCCATCGGCGGCAATCAGGGTATGACCGTTGCCTTGGTTATGGCGGGTGTTATGAATTTCGGCGCATATTGGTTCAGCGACAAGTTGGCCCTTGCAATGGCTGGGGCTGTCGAGGTATCTGAGACGGATGAACCGGAGCTGCATGCAGTCGTTAGGGATCTCGCCAGGAAGGCTGGCTTGCCCAAACCAAGGGTCTATATAATCCATACAGAGACCCCCAATGCCTTTGCGACCGGCAGAAATCCGGAGCGTGCAGCGGTGGCTGTGACCGAGGGGATATTGAGGCTCCTCTCAAAAGACGAGCTTGAAGGGGTCATCTCCCATGAACTTGGACACGTTAAGAACAGAGATATACTCATAAGTTCTATAGCGGCCATGATTGCAGGGGCCATAAGCTATCTTGCCAACATGGCGCAATGGGCCATGTTGTTTGGTGGTTTCCGCCGCTCTGACGATGATGATTCCGGAGGGGTGATTGGGGTCCTTGTCATGATGATAGTCGCCCCGATAGCGGCTATGCTTATACAGATGGCCATTTCGAGGAGCAGGGAGTTCCTTGCCGACGCTACAGGGGCGAAGATATGCGGTCGTCCCCTTGCACTTGCTGGCGCGCTAAAAAAGCTTGAGGACTGGAATCATCGTCTCCCGATGGATGTAAACCCAGCCACAGCCCAGATGTATATCGTAAACCCCTTGACCAGTGGAGCGTTGGCCAATCTCTTCAGCACACATCCGCCGATCGAGGAGCGTATAAGGAGACTGAACGAGATGGCCATGGGTCGTGGCTTCTAGTCTCGGCGTTTGTCCTGTGCTGCAGCACCTGGCCTTGACCGGTTCGCATGAGGATGGGCCGTGAATTGGTTGCCTCTGGCCCTCCTCACGGCCTTTTCAACCGCTACAACCGATGTGGTCATCAAGGCCCGTTTCGCCCATCTTTCCCCACAGGATATGATGGCGATAAGGGCTGCAGCCCCTGTCCCATTTTTGCTCCTGCCGCTGATGTTCATGCCGTGGCCGAAACTTACCCTGGCCTTTTGGGAGACGTTGTCCATACTCCTGCCTCTGGAGATCCTTGCGCTTTTTTTTTACATGAAGGCCATCAAGACCTCCCCACTTTCCCTATCTGTCCCATTTCTCGCCTTTACGCCCGCATTCACGGTACTGACCGGTTGGTTGATCCTTGGAGAGAGGATCAACCTTAGGGGTATGGTCGGTATCTTGTTTACGGTCGCAGGGGCCTATTTGCTCCATTTCAGATCAAACACCCCAGGGGTCTTGCAGACACTTAGAATAGCCATCAAGGATGGCGGTTCAAGGCTGATGTTTTTTGTATCCGCCGTCTATTCGGTAACCAGCGTCCTTGGGAAAAAGGCGGTTTCTGAGTCGGGGCCTTTTTTCTTTGCCTGTTTTTATTTTGTAATACTTGGTCTCGCGACCATTATGATCTTCTGTGTCATTCCAGGGGTCTTCAGGTGGTGCCTGAGAGGTCGACCAAGATGCCGCGCGGCGTCGGCCATTATGGGCGGGTGGCGGGCCTTGATAGCTGCAGGGTTTTCGCAGTCCGTAATGGTTGTTAGCCATATGTGGGCCATACATCTTGTGGCGGCTGCATATATGATTGCGGTCAAGAGGACCAGTGCCATCTTTAGTGTCTTATATGGAAGATTTGTCTTTTCCGAGGATGAGACCCTTAAACGGTTGATCGGTGCCGGACTTATGACCCTTGGGGTGGCGTTGATCATGATCACTGATTAAAGCCTGAGTTTCTATGAAAATCGCCTTGATCGCACCGCCATGGCCTCTTTTCAACAGGCCATCTATCCAGATTGCTTCTCTTAAGGCCTAT
>NZ_JBMFRG010000023.1:0-28411 GCF_049968175.1 Dissulfurimicrobium sp. | reverse complement strand
CTGCCATATTGTCAAGGGAATATCGGTCATGCGTGACAGCTATTACGGTGCCTTTGTACTCACGAAGGTGTTGTTCAAGCCATGCCACGGATTCGGCGTCAAGGTGGTTTGTCGGTTCATCCAGCAAGAGGATATCCGGTTCCGTAAGGAGTAGGCGGCAAAGGGCGACACGTCTGCATTCACCGCGCAACTTCCTTCTGAGTCAACACACATTTCTTCCAATCCCTGTAAATCTCCACAAAATGCATCTTCTTGACATCCTGCAGCAATTTTGTCCGTGTCATGGGCCAGTCCTCCTGACCATATAAAACTGGATAATTCACGTGCTACAAAAGCGGTCAAATCATTTGCTTCTAGCACTCTGCAGGATAGAACTTGACATGGGCATGGCAAGGATTAAATTAAATTGTTGCAAGAAAAATTCGAGAGGGTTGTTTGAGTGGATGTCAAATTGTTTTTGACGGTCTTTGTATCTGTATTGATAGCTGAGCTTGGCGATAAGACCCAGCTTGCTACCATGCTTTTTGCAACGGACAAGCGGGCAGATTCGCTGACTGTATTTGTCGGTGCCTCGTTGGCACTGACATTGGCTTCGGCTGTAGGCGTCTTGGCTGGAGATGCTGTCTCCCAATATGTAAGCGAAAAACCCTTGAGACTGATGGCCGCGACAGGTTTTATCGCTATTGGTGCATGGATGCTTTTCAGGACGGCATAAGCCGGCTTGATAAAAATAATCGAGTTTAACGGAGGTTTTGTTATGCCGATATACGAATATGAATGCCTATCTTGCGGAAGGATTGTAGAACTTATGCAAAGGTTTACTGATCCAGATCCTGCGCAGTGCAAATGCGGCGGCAGGTTCCGCAAGCTGATTTCTAACTCCAGCTTTCATTTGAAGGGTACGGGTTGGTATGTTACAGATTACAAAAATCGCGGCGGCAATAACGTCCATGCTGCAAGTGAGGCTGACAAGCCAAAAACTCCTGCTGCGTCGCCGCCTGCAACGGCTTCAAGTCCTCATTCATCAAAGGGATGCGGTACAGAGGGCGCAGATGCTACCTGCTGCCATTAGGGGTCTGAATCTCAGATTCAATTCGGGCGGGCAAGGCTTAGGCCGGTGCCTGCTCAGAACAGCCTGGTTTTGTACAATCTGCAAGGGTAGGCTCGCGTTTTTTGACTTTGATAATTTTTAGTTGTTTCTTGGCGTTGTTGTTTTCCGTTGCTTCGTCTCGGGCTTCTTTCATGGCCTTGATATATACGTCGCATTCCTGGCAATGGTTGAGCTCTTTGGCGCAGGCTGAGCTCGCCCTTTCCCAACAAGGTACCACCTTGTTTGCAAAGGCTGTGCATTTCTCCCTGCGTTCAGGCGGGCATTTTTTTTATTTCCCAGCATGGAGTGAGCTCCAGGAGTTTTTTATCCCAGGGATGCTGATCCCTTCTTCATGAATAAGATGGCGCAGACAGCTTATCCAGTCGATATCTGATTGGGAATAATAACGTTTGTTGCCTTGTCTGGCAGGGGTTATAAGGCCCTCTTCCTCATAAAGTCTTAAGGTCCTTGGGTGTAATCAGAGCAGTCTGGCGGCGACGCTTATGGGATAAATGGGACTGTTTTTATCAGCGAGCTTCATTTTTCCCTCTTTTGCTCATGTTTATTATTTAGGATATTAAAGATCGTTTAATTTTAATTATTAGATAATTATGTAGATTGTCAATGTTTTTAACAATAAAAATTTTAAAGATAATTATAAAATAAAATTGTTATTTATTTTTGCCTATCTTTTTTGATGATTATCAACATCTTTTATCTTCAATCCCTTCCAATCGAATTGAATGTTATATTCTGAACAAAATAATAGATAAAAAACTAGATAATAAAATTATATATCATTTGGATCAATTAGTTACAATAATATATTATTTTTTTTCAATTTTCTCCAGATTTTTTTATCAATTAATTATACATTTAAGATGTAATAATAATTGAAAATTAAACTTTCATTCTAAAAAAATCGATATGATAATTTTTATAAAGTCATATAAAAAATATTTCTTGACAAATCATATATAAAATATTTTATATTTTTCTCTGAAATAGCCCGATGGTCATTGATGATCCTCGGGAAGATAAAAAAATATTATAAAATACAAAGGAGGCTATGTGAAGGCATCTATCAGGGCTTTCATGCTTATCTGCTGTGTCTTGATTCCGGCTGGTGTCTTTGCAGCAGAGGCGCAGACGCTTACCCTTAAGGAGTGTCTCAAAACAGCCCTTGAACAGAGTCCGCTCATAAAAGGGGCAGGATTCGATGTCGAGGCGTCAAAAGAGGCTGTAAAGGGGGCAAAGGGACAGATGTTCCCAAAGATTGATTTTAACGCCTCCTATCTCAAGGAAAATCAGGATGTGCCCTATATACCGGCCCAGAGCACAACGATTCCCGCTAAGTTCAGCAATGAGGTCTATTCGTGGGGTGCATTTTTGAGAGTACCCATATATGAAGGCGGAAGGCTTGTCGGGCAGCTCAAGGCGTCTGAGCTTGAACAGGCTGTACAATCCGCAAGGAAAGATTTTACAACGCAGGACCTTATTGCAAACGTTACTAATACATTCAATAAGCTCCTGGAGTTGAAAGAGCTGCGTAAGGCCTATATTAAGTCGGTGAGGGCGCTGGAAGAACAAAAGAAAGATGCGGGACTCCTATTGAAAATAGGCCGTGTGGCAAAGGTGGATCTCTTGAGGATAGAGGTTCAGCTTGCCTCGGAAAGACAGAATCTGGTAAGGGCCGAGGAGTCCATAGCCCGGACAAAAAACGCCCTTGCGTTTTTCCTTGGTGTAGATGTTGGTCAAATAAAGGATGTAGAAGGTCGACTTACGGCCGGCGAGCACGCAGAGACAAAAGATATCGATGTAGATGTATTTGTCAGGGCTCGACCTGACGTGGTCGCCGCATTGAAGAGGGCGGAGGAGGCAAGGATCGGGGTGAATATAGCCTCAGGAAAGAGATATCCGTCTGTCGCCCTGGTTGGTGATTACGGCAACCGTGCTGGTGTAGGGTTTAATCAAAGGGAGGAGATATGGGAGGTAGGTTTTGTAGCCTCGGTAAATATCTTTGATGCAGGCGTGATCTCTTCAGGGATAAATAGCCAAAAGGCACACTATGAGAAGGCAAAAGAGGAGCTTAGGCGTGTCATGCTTCAGGCAAGGCGGGAGATCGCCGACGCCGTTTCTCTCATAAGAGATGCAGAGGCAAGGCTGGACCTCGCACGGAAGGCCGTCGCGCAATCAGAAGAGAGCCTTCGCATAGAGACCCTTAAATACAAGACAGGCGCTGGCGCAATAACTGATGTGCTCCTTTCTGAAGCGGCCATGAGTCTTTCCAATGCCAATTATTATCAGGCCCTTTACGATTACAACTCAGCAGTGACCGAGTTCAAGAGGGCGACAGGGACCATAGGGGTGGAGAAATGAAAAAGATTATAGCTATTTTAGTAGCATTGGTTTTGATCGGCGGGGCGATCTTTGTCATAAAGAAAAAGAAGGACATGATCGCCCGCACGCCTGCTGTCGCAGCTTATCCGCTTCCGGTTGAGGCCGCCGTGGCGACAAGGGGGGATTTCGAGATATCGTCGCACTATCTCGGCACCATTCAGCCTTTCAATTATGCGGACATAGCGCCAAGGATAACAGGCTCTATAATAAGCGTAAGGGTGAGAGAGGGCGACGTCGTCCACAAAGGTGATGTGCTCGTGATCATTGACGACAGGGAGCTTAGAGAAAAGGAGCAGGCCCAGGCCCTTCAGGTGGCCGCTGCCCGGTCGCAGCTTGCCGGCGTAAAGAGCGCCTGTGAGACCCAGCAGGCGATCTTTGAAAGGGATGAGACGCTCTATAAAGAAGGGGCCATCTCCAAAGAGGCGTTTGAGCGATCAAGGGCCCAGAGAGACCTGGCGGTTGCACAGGTAAAAAGCCTGGAAGACAACATAAACGCCCTGCAAAATATCCAGAGGGCCCAGGCGGTTGAGACCTCATATGCAGTGCTCTCTTCTCCCATGGACGGCGTGGTGGCAAAGAGGCTTGCCGAGCCAGGGGACCTTGCCGTGCCTGGAAGGTCCATAGTGAGGGTTGAAGGGACAGACAGATTCAAGCTCGTTGTCCAGATACCGGAGACCGAGATGCCCCTTATGAAAAAAGGGGGAAAGGTAGTGCTTTCAAACGGAAAAGATAGCTTTAATGCCCTGATCAGCCGCGTCTATCCTGCTGTTGGCACAGGCACCCTTGGCAGCATTGAGATAGACCTGACCAAGCGCCCGTTTGATTGCCCGTCCGGCGGGACTGTCGGCGTGGACGTGATTACAGGAGATATCCCCAATGCGACAATCGTCCCGCTGAACGCCCTCCTTGAGGATCAGAGCGGGAGTTTTGTCTATAAAATTGAGGTGAATAATATCAAGGTTTTAAAGGTGGCTGTTCTTGGGAAAAACGCCGATCATGCCGCGATCAGAGGGGATATAAAAGACGGCGACATGGTTGTTACTGGGGACGAAGGAAAGCTTATGAGGCTTTCCGGCAACATGACCGTGATACCGCAAAAGGCAGGGGCTTTGAGATGAAATTTACTGAAAAGTATTTGAAAATGCCCTATCTTATCACTTCTATTATATTTCTCTTTGCCGCGATCGGCCTGATCGGGTTTAACAAGCTTCCAATAAACCTCTTTCCTGACAGCGATTACCCGCAGATAGCCGTCCTTATCTCCTATCCAGGCGCATCTGCCAAGGACATCGAGGACCAGGTTACAAGACTCGTGGAAAAAGAGATCAACACCATAGATCAGGTAAGAAAGGTCTCTTCCTCGACAAAGGACGAGATAACCGCCATTACCGCTGAATTTGAATACACAAAGGGCCTTGACGCCGCGGCTACCGACGTCTCAAACGCCATTAAAAAGGTCGAGGGGCAGCTTCCGCCCGAGATAAGGCCGCCCCAGATATTTAAGATCAGCAAGGCGACACAGCCCGATCTCATACTGTCCCTGAGCCCGAAGGAAGGCTCGCCATTTGATCTTGCGAAGGTCAGGCAGCTTGCGGATAACGATATAAAGGAAGACCTCCTGCGCATACCAAATGTCGCCAATGTCGAGGTCTTCGGCGGTTACAACCCTGAGCTTACCATCAAGATCAACCCTGACCGCCTGAACAGCTATGGCGTCTCACTCGCTCAGGTGATGGCGGCAGTCGCAGCCCAGAACCTGAACATTCCAAATGGGTTCATCATCAGGGAAAAAGACCAGTATATTCTGAAGACCCAGGGCGAGCTTGCAAAGAAAGAAGACGCCGGCCTGATAGTCATAGCCCATGCTCAGGGGGGTGATGTGCACTTAAGAGATGTGGCCGACATCACGCCTGGATTTCAGGAGAGACAGTCCCTTTATCATGGAAATGGCAAACCTGCCATCGGCGTAAGCATCCTGCGCTCACACGAAGGCCATGACCTTGACACGATAAAGGCGGCGGAAAAGGCCCTGCCGGGCATCCGGGCCAGGTACCCCATGATCAGTTTCGAGATAGCGGACACCCAGAAGGGGCTTATCGAAAACAGCGTTGACAACATGATTGACGCCCTTCGAGATGCCATTATCATGACAGTGATCGTCATATTTCTCTTCCTTGCGGACATCCGCGGCATGATTATAGCCGCCATCTCCATCCCTTTTACCTATCTTCTGACATTTGCCATCATGTACATGCTTGGCATGGAATTTAACCTTGTAACGCTTACCGGCATCATCCTGGCCGTAGGCATGCTCCTTGATGACGCGATTGTTGTCATAGAAAATATCGAGCGCAGATACCACCAGAACAAGGAGGAGCTGAAAACCGCTGTATTCGGTGGCACGGACGAGGTGATGCTCGCCATATTCTCAGGGACATACGCCACAATAATGGTCCTGATCCCCATTATCTTTATCGGCGGTTTTGTCCAGACGATACTCCGCCCCCTCTCTGTCACCCTCTGTATCGCCCTGGCTGTATCCTATGTCGTATCTGTAACCGTAATCCCGCTCTTCGCCCCGATGATCCTGAAGGCCGAGGCGAAAAAGAACCGGTTTGAAAGGCTCATTCAGCTCTTTGACGACCGCATTATCTCACCTATAAGGGATTTCTTTGTGGGCATACTTGAGATTGCGCTCAGACACAGGGCGCTCTTTCTTGCGGGGGCGGTGATCGTGCTGGTCTTTAGCCTCAGGCAGATGCCTCTTGTTGGCAGGGACCTCATGCCGCCCATGGATACAGGGATCATCAAGGTAAACTTCGAGGCGGACTCAAATACGTCGCTTGCCGGGACAGAGGGCATCCTCAACCAGATGGAAGATGTGATCAAAAAGACCCCGGGGGTCTTGAGGATATCGACAACCGTGGGCTCTGAGCCGGGGGTGATAAGCTTTGGAAGCGGCAGGGTCCCGCAGCAGGGGACGATCACCATACACCTTGTGGACAGATTCCACAGAAAGGAGTCCCTCTGGCAGGCCGAGGACATATTAAGGAGCGAATTCAGGAAGATCGCGGGGATAAAGTATGTGGACGTCTTTGACTACGGCGCAACAGCGCTTTCATCCATAAAGGCCACTGTTGACATCATGGTAAGCGGACCTGACCCGAAGATCATCGATTCCATAGGAAGCGATATCATGGAGAGGCTCAAGAAGGTCAAAGGGCTTGAAAGTATCGCCCGAAGCTGGACCTATGACAAAAGGGAGGTGGCCTTTAAGGTCAACATGGAAAAGGCGGCGATCTATGGCATGTCGCCGGTGGCCATCTCAAAAGAGATAGGTGCGGCTGTAAGGGGAGGCGTGTCATCGGTATTCAGGGTCCCGGGACAGGACGGCTACTTCATAAGGGTGCAGTATGGGCCAAGGTACAGGGATAGCCTGCCTGCCATAGAATCCATGCTCATCCAGACTCCCAAGGGCCCGGTGCCTGTAAGGGAATTGGGCAGTCTCAGCATGATAAAGACCCAGACCTCCATGACAAGGCAGTATCTCCAGCCCACCCTTGACATCTATGGATACCGCTCCACCGCCGCTGTATCGCACATTCACGACGATATTGAAAAGGCGCTCAAGGGCATAAGGCTTCCGCCCGGCTACGCCATCTCGCAGGAAGGGGATTTGAAGCAGATGAAGGAGTCCTTTGGAAGACTCCTGTCCGCCCTTGTAATCGGCCTCATACTGCTTTATTTTTCTTTGGTGCCGGCGTTTAAATCCTGGATACATCCGCTTACGATAATGTCCGCCATACCACTTGGGCTTATCGGCGCTATCTGGTCCATGCTTATCACGGGCAAACATCAGTGCATGCCCTCTTTCATGGGGATGATCCTCCTGGCCGGAATAGTGGTAAAAAATTCCATCCTGCTCATAGATTTTATCGAGGAGGCGCGGGGACGCGGGGAAGCTATCAGGGATGCGATAATTGAAAGCGTAAGGATAAGGACGAGGCCCATACTTATGACCGCGGTTGGAACGAGCGTAGGCATGATCCCCATAGCCCTTGAGTGGGCGATAGGGTTAGAACGGCTCTCGCCCCTTGCGATTGTCGCTATCGGCGGGCTTATGGTCTCCACATTTCTTACGCTTGTCTATGTCCCGATACTCTACAGCCTGTTTGATGGATTAAAGACAACAAGGCTGAAGATGGCTCTTTCAATGCCATTGCGTATACGCCGGGTAGCCCAATAAAAATGAGGAGATAGGTCAAAAATAAGATGCAGGAACTATTGAAGATACTAAAGGCCCTTTCAGACGAGACCAGGCTCAGGATAATAAAACTCCTTGAAGACGGCGAGCATTGTGTATGTGATATAGTGGCCGCACTCGATATGGTTCAGCCCAAGGTCTCATTCCATCTGGGGGTATTGAAGGAGGCAGGTCTTATAAAAGACAGAAAGGATGGCAAGTGGAGTTATTATAGCCTGAACGACGCCGATATATTGAGAAGATTCTTGTTGTTTACCGTGATAGAAAAGGTCGGGGAAGAGGACACAAAAGACGACAGCAAGAGGCTCAAGAGCTTTCTGGAATACAAAGGACAAAAGCAATCCGGTTGACCTACTTTAATTCCATTTCTGCGTAGTAGTGAGATCGTCATTTTAGGTGGCCAATGGCGGATTTCGACATAAAAACGATAAAAGGGTTGTCGGAGGCAGAGGCCAAGGAAAGGATTAAAAAATATGGTCTGAATGAACTGCCTTCATCAAGGCCAAGGAATATCTTTCAGACGACTCTGGAGGTTGTAAGGGAGCCTCTGTTTGTGCTCCTTGTGATCTGCGGTGGATTGTATCTGATGCTTGGCGATTTTAAAGAGGCCTTGATGCTCCTTGGATTTGTATTTGTGGTCATGGGGATCACATTTTATCAGGAAAGAAAGACAGAAAAGGCGCTCGATATGCTTAAGCGTCTTTCAAGTCCAAGGGCCCTTGTCATAAGAGACGGCAAAGAGATGCGCATAGCGGGCCGAGATGTCGTAGTGGACGACATTATCATCTTAAGAGAAGGCGATAGAGTGCCGGCTGATGCGGTTGTCCTGCGGGCCGTCAATCTTGCCGTGGATGAATCGCTTCTAACCGGTGAGTCCATGCCTGTTCGGAAGGTGGATTGGGATGGAGGTGTGGACAGAGCCGGTCCTGGTGGCGACGACCGGCCTTATGTCTATTCCGGGACAATGATCACGCGGGGGCTGGGATATGCCAGGGTGGTCGCAACAGGCGTCGATACGAGGCTTGGGAAGATAGGCAGGGCGATGGAAGGCCTTGCAGAGGAAGATTCAAGGCTTAAAGAAGAGACTGGGCGCCTTGTGAGGGTATTGCTCATTACAGGCGGCATATTGTGTATCGTCATTATTATTGTATACGGCGTTACGAGGGGTGATTTTATTCAAGGTCTTCTTTCCGGCATAACCTTTGCAATGGCGATGCTCCCTGAAGAGTTTCCCGTGGTATTGACCGTTTTTATGGCGCTTGGGGCGTGGAGGATCTCGAAAAAACACGTGCTGACGCGTAAAATTTCAGCCATTGAGACACTCGGTGCGGCTACCGTGTTGTGTACGGACAAGACCGGTACTTTAACGCAAAATAAGATGCAGGTGAGAAAGATTTATTCGGCGGGGTGTTATTTTGATTTTGATGTAGATATGGGAAAAGAAGCTGTTTTGCCTGAAGATTTTTATCAGCTTATAGAATATGGGATACTTGCAAGCCAGAAAGATCCGTTTGATCCGATGGAAAAGGCGATTGCAGAGCTCGGGCGGTTTAAGTTTGTCGGCGACGCCAGGTGCCTGCATGCAGATTGGGAGTTTATTCAGGAATATCCGCTGTCAAAGGAGTTGCTCGCCATGTCGCACGTCTGGAGGATCCCTGGTGACGGCAGGTATGTCATAGCGGCAAAAGGTGCGCCCGAGGCGATATTTGATTTGTGCCACCTGTCTGACGCCAGCAGGCGGATATTGTCAGAAACCATCAAGGAAATGGCTTCGGAAGGCCTGAGGGTGCTCGGTGTTGCGAAGTCATTTTTAGGGCCTGGGCAGTTGCCTCAAATCCAGCATGATTTCGAGTTCGAGTTTCTAGGGTTCATAGGCCTTTCCGATCCAATCAGGCCGACCGTGAAAGACGCCATAGAAGAGTTTTATAGGGCCGGGATAAGAGTCGTAATTATTACAGGTGATTATTTGGTAACTGCACAATATGTCGGACGGCGGATAGGTCTCAAGAATGTCGGAAACTGCATTACCGGCGTTGAAATTGACTGTATGACGGACACGGAATTGAGAGAGCGGGTGAAAGATGTCTCTATCTTTGCACGGATACTTCCTGAACAAAAGTTGAGAATAGTAAATGCATTCAAGGCAAATGGAGAGGTTGTTGCAATGACTGGTGATGGCGTAAATGATGCGCCAGCATTGAAATCGAGCAATATCGGCATCGCGATGGGCGGCAGAGGGACTGATGTAGCAAGGGAGACAGCCGATCTAGTGCTGCTGGATGACGATTTTTCTTCGATCGTTGATGCCGTCAGGCTCGGCCGCCGGATTTTTGATAATCTGAGAAAGGCGATGGCGTATATCCTTTCGATACATGTCCCCATTGCCGGTATGTCCCTTGTCCCTGTGCTTTTTAAAGGTCTTCCGGTCATCCTTTGGCCGGCGCATATCGTCTTTCTTGAATTGATAATCGACCCTACCTGTTCTATCGTCTTTGAGGCCGAGCAAGAAGAGATGGATATCATGGATAGACCACCTCGTCCTGTGAATGAGCCGCTTTTTGATATCAACTATATCATTATAAGTATATTCCAGGGATTAGGTATCTTGGTGGCCATAGGATTGGTTTACTGGGCAGCTTTGTATCTTGATAAAGATGTAGGAGTTGTGCGTGCACTTGCATTTGCTACACTGATAATGGCGGACATAGGTCTAACCTTGACCAACCGATCATGGAAGCGCACCATCCCTGAGACATTAAAGACCTGGAACTCAACGCTGTCGATAGTCATATGCGGAATCGTCATATTCCTTGGGCTTATTTTGTATGTTCCATTTTTGCGTGAGACATTTCATTTTGGCATATTGCACTTGGACGACCTTGCATTTTGTTTTACAGCCGCTTTTATAAGTATTTTATGGTTTGAAATATGTAAGTTGTTTTTCAGAAATAAGTCATGCTTCACATAAGTAATAATTAGAAAAATAACTTTGATTTTAAATTTAATTATGTAAATGGGATGGTAAGTACCTCTCCATTTTGATAGATTAGTCTATATTTGCCATTTAAATCGATAGGGCAATCGAAAGTAGTGTTATAGATTGTTATTCTTGTGTTTGAATAGATATTTTTATTGACGAAAATAGTTGCGCTTTGTTTTGCCGTCAATTCTTCTTGAAGCTTTTCAAGCTCCCCTTTTTTTAGAATAGCTTCTTCACCTAGCTTGATAAGTGTATTTGAGAGATGCTGTTTGATAAAACTGAATTTTTCATCGAGTGGACCACTGCGTTCCAGTAGGTCAATTTTTTTAAGCCCATTTTTCACATCTTCAAGTTTTTTGGCAATAGTCTCCAGGTCATCAACTATCTTTTTATATTTTGACATCAAATCGAAATCAAAACCTATTGAGATATTTGTAAAGATATTAGTTGGCGATCCAAGCGTGTTTACTGCCAGCGAATGCCCAAGAAAGAGGTTTCCACCGCTTATCATGCCGCGTCCCTGGATGATCCAGGCATATCCTTTTACCCTGCATTCAGCCTTGAGGATATAGTCTTCGACCTCCATGTCGCCACCTACCGATATATCGGCATATTCAATGGCCTTTGCATACAGATCGTTTCCCGTGTTTACTCGGGTCTTATTCCCTCTGATTATGCCTCCAACCTTAAGGTTGCCCTTGACATATATCTGCGCCTCGCCTTCTATATTGCCAGTCACGGTCAGATCGTTCCAGGTTGAGACCTTGAACGCACCTGAGATAGACCCGGAGATAGTCAGTAACCTCCCCCAGAACTCCATATCTCCTATGGTTATGTCAAGATCTCCATTGATGATATATTCATCCAGTACGGTTATCTCGCCGTTCTTGATCTCCGCCTTCCCGCTCCTCGACGCTATGATGGCAATCTCGTCAGAGGAGACTGCGGCGCCTTGACCCAGTTTGAATTGTGCTGGTTTTCCTGGTTTCGGCGGTATTTCATGTCCGAATATATCTTTTCCAGGGATTCCAGGCGTTGGTGGTATGATCTTTGCGATTATATCGTCTTTGCCTACATTGACAAATCTTTTGTGTGAGTTGGATTCCGGCTCTTTAAGCCCCTCGAATCTCGGCATAAATTCGAGTCCGCCGTCCTCGCCGTCCACAGGCGGATTTCCTCTTGCGACCACCCATCTACCGTTTTCAAATTGAGGCGGTCGTTGTATCCCATATATTATCTCGTATTGTTTTAATATCTCCGGCAGGTCATGCAGGCAGTCTGGATCAATATCCTGTTCGATGGGGGAAAGCGCGGCCTCCATCCCGTTTTTTGAGACCTTCAGTACTGCCGTGCCGTACAAGATAACACCCTTGTCCAGTTCTTCTTTTTTCATCAATGGTTTATAATCCATATTCGGCCAGGAGTTCGTCAACGAGGTCCTGGGTAACAAGCCTGCCGGCGTCCGAGCCGGCCTTGATCTGATTTATAATCTCTTTGCATTCGTCCGCTACCTGTCTCTGAGGCGATTTTTTGATATTCAGGATAATAAGTGCCTTTATAAGCGTATCGCGCATCTCCTCGAGCTGTTTTTCCATTCGTTCCAGTTGTTGCCTCGCCACGTCCTGATACGACTGCACCGAGATGATTTCAAATACCTCCGCCTTGATTTTTTTGTGGTGTTCATAGATTTCAGGCAGTTGCTGCAATGCGCCAGATCCCATAATGATGTCGCATTCTTTTATTATGTTGTCGCATATATCCAGCACCTTTCCAGTGGAGTCACCCATGAGATTTGCGACCGTCTTGGTCGTAACGGCAAATTGCGGGGTCTCCTTTTCAACTCGTTCAAACGACGGTTTGGCCTCCTTGAGGTTTTTTATCAGTTTATTGATTGCCGATGCGATATTCCCTATGATGCCCTCTGCGTCAAGCCTTATCTCGTGATCTACCTCGCCGTTTAGTATGGCCTGCGTGGAACGGAGTATGGCCTGCAACTCCCGTTCATAACTTAAAGACATGGTCTTCACCCCTCCATCCGATCTTGAAAATCTTATCGGTATCTTTTATGGTCAGCATAATAGCGGTCTTTATCCGCATACATAGCGTTGTCGGCCGCCTTTACAACCTCATCAGGCGGGACAAGGTCAGAACTGGCCGAGCCTAGGCTGACGCTGATCGGCACAGAGACACCTTCGGCCACAGGCAATTCCTTGTCATTGAATGTCTCTTTAATTCGATTGAGTAAATTTACAGCATTTCCAGAGGTCGTATTGGGGAGCAGGATATAAAACTCGTCGCCACCGATTCTGGCCAGAACGTCCGTCTCCCTGACGTTTTTGCACAGAATTGCAGCCGCGGCCCTGATAAGTTCATCTCCGGCCTGGTGGCCGTAAACGTCGTTTATGAACTTAAGGCCGTTTAAATCAGCAACTATTACAGAGAAATGTATGCCATGCCCTGCGTTTTTAGAGATTTCTTCAGAAAGCGCCCTTTCGAAGTAATAACGGTTATAAAGCCCTGTGAGACCGTCGATGTTGGCCCTCTCTTCCAGCCTTTTTAAAAGGAGTTTATTCTGTATCCACGACAAAAACGACTTGGAATAGAGATCAATGATATTGTTTGCATCCAAGTCGCATTCATGCATCGATGAGACCCGACCTTGATTCAGGAGTAAGATCCCTATTTGTTCGCCTTTGTTTGAGCGCAGCGGCATCTGAAACCATGTTCTGTCTCCACCGTCGCTAGCCGGCGGCAGGGCTTCGAGTGGAAAGACAAACGTATCACACTTCCTTGGAAGGTGCGAGAGGTACGAACCTATCAACCCCTGGGCGCAGTCATGTTCAAGGCCTATGGAGATCTGAAGCCATATCACACCCCTTCGGATATCTTCTATTAGCAAGAAGCATTTTGTACCGCCTATCTTTGAAAGGATGGAGCTTAATACTGTATGTGCCAGTTTCGTTTCATCTTCCCCCGGCTGCTGCATGAGGAGCATCAGTCCCGAGAGTTCCACGAAAAGGTCTTTTTGTTCGTTGAGTTGCCGTTGTTGCGCCTTTATTTGTTTGATAAGTTTGACCTTGTTTGTATCATCTTTGAATACGAGAAGTGCTCCAGACTGATTGGCGATGGGTATAAAATTTTCGGTGATGTGTTCACCTTCACGTTCATGACCTATTAATTGAAATCTATTCTGGGATGTTTCAGTTATAGGACATTGTCTACAAGGGTCTTTGTATCCGAATATTTCAAAGCATTTGACGTATGACTTGGCAGGATATTTTTGTGACAACTTTTCTTTTAGAAAGAGATTGCTTTCTATGATGGTGTGATCTAGGCCTATTATTGCTAGGCCATCTGGGAGATGATCAAAAAGTATCTCTAATCTTTCTTGAAGTATCTTTAACTGTTTAGTTTTATATTCCTCTAAGATCGTTTTTGCGGTTAGCTCTTTTCTGAGAAAGAAATAATCTTCTATGAGTTTACGTTCTCTTGAGATATCTTTTAATGAAACGATGCATAGATCGTTTTGTTTTTTAAAATTCGCCAAAATGTATTTTGGCTTGCCGCTGATCGAGCAGTCTATGACTCTTTGGAGATGTGTTTTATTCGATTTTACAGGGCAGTCGCGGCATTGAATTTGTCCGAATAGAGATTTTAAGAGACATTTATTAGAACTATATGGTTTGTTTTTGTTGGGATCGCCTATTTTAAGCATTGAGGCTGCGCCCTGATTTACAAATACGGTTTTACATGTTTGATTAATTAGGATTATGCTTATATTTAACCCATTTAAGATGTCCCTTGTCGCCTGATCCAGTTTAGATATCATGGCGGTTCTCCGTAATAAGGTTTTGCAGGATTGGGTTGCAGAGACGCCCAGATTGGAAAATTGAAAAGAAGATTGAAAAACAGATGAAAAGCTCGATGAATATTTGATAAAGATTCAGACTTGTTGAGGCTTTTCTTTCCATAAAAAAAGTATAAATTAATTAAAAATGCTTTTCAAGCAAATGCACGGTGCCTGGTGTGCAGCCGAGGTCTTTGTCGTCTAAAAAGGAGTTATGATTATGTATAAAAGGATGTTGGTTCTTCGTTTCCCGCCTGAGATAACAGACAAGCCCATAGTTTGGGCGCTCAGTAAGGACTTCGGTCTCTGCTTCAATATTTTGAAGGCAGCTGTCTTTCCAGGCCAGGAAGGCCTTATGGTATTGGAACTTTCAGGGCAAAAGCCGGAGGTCACTAGGGGGCTCAAATATCTTCGCTCGCAAGGGGTTGTAGTAAAACCTGTCGAGCAGGAGATAAGCCGAAACAACGAAATATGCATACAGTGCGGTGCCTGTACAGGCGTATGTCCCACAAAGGCCCTTTACATCGACAGACCTACTATGTGTGTAATGTTTGACCCCAAGAAGTGCACTGGCTGCGAGTTATGTGTCCTTGTCTGTCCTGTCAGGGCCATGGAGGTGCGCTTCAGTAAGGAAAAGGCGCTCGCCTAGTCGGACTGTATGACAAAGGGGGTATTGGTTGCGATAAGCGGCGGTGTTGATAGTGCGGTTGCGGTCATGAAGGCCGTTGAGGCCGGTTATCATACCGAGGCATTTCACCTGAGGCTCTCCAAGCATGATGTCGGTCTTTCCGCTGCAGCCGCCATCGCCGAGGGGTTTGGCATAAGGCTCCACATCGTCGATTGCCTTAATGAATTTGAGCAGGAGGTTATAGATTATTTCAAGACCTCTTATCTGATTGGTGAGACCCCGAATCCATGTGTAGTATGCAATCCCAGGATTAAGATAAGATATGGGCTGAAATTGATGGACAGGCTGGGGTTGGATGTTCTAGTCACTGGTCACTATGCAAGGGTGGTTGGCCGCAACGACATCGGTACCGTGCTCCTTAAGGGTGTCGATGCAGCTAAGGACCAGTCATATTTTCTGCACCAGATCCAGCGTACGGCCTTTGACCGCCTTTGGTTCCCGAATGGTTTGTTTACGAAAGAAGAGATTAAGGCCTTGGCGGGGAAGGCTGGTTTCTTGGATATCGTGCATAAGGAGAGTCAGGAGGCCTGTTTTTTAAAGGGCGATTACCGGGATTTTCTGGGTGTGGACGCAGACGGCGAGGGAGGTGAGGTTGTTACAAGGGACGGATGCATTCTTGGACGGCACAAGGGGCTTTGGGCCTATACAGTGGGGCAGAGGAAGGGTCTGAGCGGCCTGCCAGGTGGCTCGCCTTGGTATGTGTTGGCCCTTGACCATGAAAACAACCGCCTGATTGTGGGCAGATCTGACGAACTTTTGTCCACTGGTTGCCTGGTGAACGGCATAAATTGGCTGGTTGATGATCCGGCTATGGTCTTTGACTGCCGGCCTCAGGTCAAGATCCGTTACCGCCATCAGGGCGTTCGAGCAATTGTTGAACCTGCAGAAGACGGTATGGTAAGGGTCATCTTTGATATGCCCCAACGTGCGGTTACGCCGGGGCAATTTGCAGTTTTTTACAACGATGAGCAGGTCCTTGGAGGCGGGAAGATATGCGGATAGCCTTCTATACCTTGGGGTGCAAGGTAAACCAGTTTGAAACTGCAGCCATAGCGGAGAGTCTGGCGTGCAAAGGAGGCGAGATTGTTTCCTTTCAAGATGCAGCCGATCTTTATGTTATAAATACCTGCGCGGTTACTTCTAAGGCGGCCTATCAGTCCAGGCAGGCGATCAGGAGGGCAAGACGTATAAACCAGGCTGCCAGGGTAATAGCTACGGGTTGTTACGTCCAAATCGGCCTTCAGGAACTGCTTGAGACCATGCCATGCAAGGTTTGTCTTGTAGGCAATGATCAAAAACACACCATTCCCGAGATAGCCTTCGAAGACTTGGGTTGCCTGGAGGTGTATACAGGCGATGTCGGGATGGTTAAAAAAATAGCCCCTTTTTTCATTACAGCGCCTTTTGATCGGACCAGGGCGTATGTGAGGGTGCAGGACGGCTGCGATGCCTTTTGCAGTTATTGCATCGTCCCATATACCAGAGGGCGCTCCAGAAGTCTGGCGCCTGAAGCCGTGCTTAGACAGGTCGAGGCGCTTGCCGTAGGTGGCATAAAGGAGGTGGTGCTGACAGGCATACACATAGGTCTTTATGGGCGGGATCTTGCGCAGAAGACCTGTCTCCTTGATCTAATCAAGGCCCTTTGCCCTGCCTTTCCTGACATCAGGTTCCGCCTAAGTTCTATCGAGCCGACTGAAGTAAGTGATGAACTGTTGGCATTCGCCGGTTCGCAGCATAATTTTTGCCCCCATTGGCATATTTCGCTCCAAAGTGGTTCTGAAAAGGTGCTTTCGGCGATGAATAGGCGCTACAAGCCAGGACTTTTTGTACAACTTGTTTCCAAGATCAAGGAGACGATGCCTAATGCAGCTATAGGGGTTGACGTCATGGCTGGTTTTCCCGTTGAGGATGAACAGGATTTTCTGATGACCCTTAATCTTTTGAAAGACCTTCCTGTCGCTTATGTCCATGCCTTTCCTTATTCAAAGCGACAGGGCACCTTGGCTGCCGTCATGAAAGACGTTGTGCCTCAAAGAGAGAGAGTGCGGAGGGCGGCCGCCTTAAGGGCCCTTGGTGAGGTAAAGCGCATGGAATTCTGGCGATCCCAGCTTCGAAAAACCTTTGAGTGCTTGGTGGAGTCAAGGACCGGTGAGACAGGTGATTGGTTTGGTCATACTGAGAATTATATACCTGTGATCATTAAGGGTCTAAGCAATGCGCATATGCAAAATTTGATCGTCCCTGTGCGTCTTGACGCCGTAAAAGACGATAGAGTTGTTGCCTTTTTGGATATGGAGGGTTAATCTCCTCAAATTTAATATCGATTTTAATATCGATGTGTTATATGATCGTTTATAACCGCACTGCAGGGTAAAATTGAATGGATTTCGAATTGAAATGGCTTGCCTGGGAGATAACTAGACGTTGCAATCTCCACTGTATCCACTGTAGGTCTTCATCAGAGCTGGAGATAAAGGGTCATCCCGATTTTTCTACCGAAGAGGGCTTCAGGATACTCGACGACATATCTAATTTCGCAAGGCCTGTTGTGGTTCTTTCAGGCGGCGAACCCCTTTTGAGGATGGATTGGCCCAGGCTTGCCCGTTACGGCACGGAAAAGGGCCTCAGGATGTGTCTTGCTACAAACGGTCTCCTTGTCACCGATGAGGTGTGCAGGGAGATAAAGACATCTGGCATAAAGATGGTCTCTTTGAGTCTGGACGGTGCAAGCGCTGAGGTCCATGATAATTTTAGGGACCAGCCAGGGGCCTTTGACGGCGTTATGAACGCCGCAAGGCTTTTCAAAAGACATTCCATAGATTTTTTGATTAATTCCTCATTCACCAAGAGGAATCAGGCTGAGATACCGAAGGTCATGAGACTCGCCAAGGAACTTGGGGCAACGGCGTGGTATATGTTTATGATAGTCCCTACAGGAAGGGGTGAGGACGTGATGAACGAGCTTATCTCCCCTGAAGATTATGAAGAGATACTTAGATGGCACTATGAGATGGAAAGGCATGAAGACGAACTTCTGGTAAGACCCACGTGTGCCCCACATTACTACCGCGTAAGGCTTCAGCTCGCCAAGGAAAAGGGGGAAATTCCAAAAAAAAGGACCCTAAAGTTCTCTACTGGTGGGTCAAAGGGGTGCCTGGCAGGTCAACTTATAGCGTTGTTGGATGTAGATGGAAACGTCCTTCCTTGCAGTTATTTCCCACTCCCGGCAGGGAGCATCCGGGAAAGGCCATTTAAGGATATTTGGCTGAACAGCCCGCTTTTTAAAGAAATTAGAGACTTTTTATCCTATAAAGGCAGATGCGGGCGGTGTGAGTACGTTTCTATATGCGGGGGTTGCAGGGCCAGGGCATACGCCTTGACCGGAGATTATCTCGCCGAGGAACCGTTTTGCAGATACATGCCACTGCAGGTAAGGAGTGGGAGGGTTGTATGAAAGACATCTTCTTGAAGGCATGTAAAGGGGAAAAGACCAGACCTATACCTGTCTGGGTCATGAGGCAGGCCGGACGATATCTGCCGGATTATCAGCGAGTGCGCGGTGGCATGGATTTTTTGACCCTCTGCAAGACCCCTAGACTTGCCGCCGACGTCACCCTCCAGCCTGTTGATATCTTGGGTATGGATGCAGCTATACTGTTTTCAGATATACTCATACCGGCAGAGGCGATGGGGATAAATCTTGTCTTCTCGGAGGGCAAGGGACCTATCTTGTCGCCGCCTGTCAGAACGGAGAGGGACATATCGGCCCTCCGCAACATCGATCCTGCGGCAGATACCCCTTTTGTCCTGGAGACCATAGCCATTCTTCGGGATGAACTGAAGGACAAGGTCCCGCTCATAGGTTTCGCAGGCGCCCCCTTCACCCTGGCGACCTATATGATAGAGGGTGGAAGCTCTAAAAATTTCCTACATACAAAAAAGATGATGTTTTCTGCGCCCGAGCTCTTTCACCGTCTGATGGCGCTTCTGACAGATGTGACTATGGCCTATCTTTTGGGGCAGATAGGTGCCGGGGCGCAGGCCGTCCAGGTATTTGACACCTGGGCAGGCGTCCTCTCAAGGACTGACTATAAGGCCTTCGTGCTTCCATATGTCAAACAGATATTCACCGGGATAAAAAAGGCCGGGGTTCCAGGTATATATTTTGTGCTGGATGGCTGTCATCTCCTCGAAGAGACGGCTGACGCCGGAGCGGATGTCATCGGTCTGGATTGGCGAACCGAGATAAAAGACGCCGTGTTTCGACTTGGCGATGTGTCCATACAAGGGAATCTGGATCCATGTTCCTTGTTTTTACCGGAGAATTTTTTAAGGGAGAAGGTGAGGTCCATACTTGAACAGGGTACCCTTGCCAAAAGCCACATCTTTAATCTCGGCCATGGCGTTCTTCCTGAAATTCCATATGAAAAGGTAAGGCTTTTGGTGGAGCTGGTGCACGAACTTTCGGCATGAAGACGGGTGTCGTCCTTTTAAATATGGGCGGGCCGGATTGTTTGGCCGCCGTCAGACCATTTCTTCAAAATCTCTTCTCCGATCGGGACATAATCAGGCTTGGTCCGAGACCTTTTCAGGCGTTGCTCGCCTGGTGGATAGCAAAAAAGAGGGCGCCGAAGAGCGAGAAGAGCTATGGCCTTATAGGCGGCAAGAGCCCGCTTTTAGAGATCACTATGTCTCAGGCGAGGGCTGTCGAAAGATTGCTCAATGATAAAGGTATAGACATTACGGCAGCGGCCGGTATGAGATATTGGTCGCCCAGGACACCAGACGTCTTGAAATCATTAAAGGAACAGGGCATATCAAGCGTCGCAGGGCTTTCGCTGTATCCTCATTACAGCAGGGCCACGAGTGGTTCATCTCTTGCGGATTTCAGTGCAGCCTGTGAGGATTTGGGCTTGCTGCACATAGAGATCATGGCCTTCCCTGATTATAGGCCTTATATTGAGGCCTTGGCCGAGTGCTTGGAAGATGGCCTGGATGCCCTTTTCCGTCCTGAAGAAAAGGCCTTGTTGCCGCATCTGCCGTCTGATTTCGCTCTCCTATATAGCGCACATAGTCTGCCGGAATACCTCATTGAATCAGGCGATCCATACGTGGATAACCTTCGCCTCACTATAGAGGCGCTTGAGGGGATGACGGGCGTCAGGGGCGAACTCTCCTTTCAGAGCAGGAGCGGTCCTGTGAAATGGCTTGGGCCTGGTACAGATACTATGATCTTGAGATTTGCAAAAGAAGGCAAAAAAAGGATATTGGTCGTGCCGATCAGTTTTGTTTCGGATCATGTCGAGACCCTTTATGAAATAGACATGCTGTATAAAGACATGGCGGCCGAAATGGGAGTGAGGCTCGTTCGTGCGCCATCGTTGAATGACAGGCCGGCCTTTATTGCGGCATTGGGGATGCTGGTTGAGGATAGTTTCAGGGAGATCGGATGGCTAGGGTGATTGTAATAGGAGGTGGTGTCTCCGGACTTTCTTTTGCGTGGTATTTAAGGAGGCTAAAGCCAGGTTGGGAGATATTGATATTGGAAAGGGCGCCAAGGCCAGGCGGCAAGGTCTGGACGGCGATAGAAGAGGGTTTTGTTTGGGAGAGGGGGGTGAACGGTTTTCTTGATAACAAACCGGCGGCCTTGAGATTGGCAGGCTTGTTGGGTCTAAGTCTTTTAAAGAGCAATGATTCGGCGCGAAGGCGTTTTGTTGTAAAAGACGGTGATCTTTTAAGGCTTCCTGAATCCCCGTTGGCCCTCTTGCGTTCAAAGTTGTTGTCGCCTGTCGGCAAGGTCAGGTTGGCGTTGGAGCCCTTCATTCCAAAGGCCAGCGCCATCAAAGAAGAATCGCTTGCAGGGTTTGCAATAAGACGCCTGGGCAAGGAGGCCTTCGATTATCTGATCGATCCGATGGCCGCCGGCATTTATGCTGGAGATCCTTATGCATTGTCCTTGAAGGCCTGTTTTCCAAAGATATATGAGCTTGAGCAAGGCTATGGCAGCCTTATTCGGGCCATGATGGTCTTAAAAAAAGAGGCGAGGCGCAAGGGCTTAAACGTCCCTACGGCAGGACCAGGTGGTGTGCTCATGTCGTTCGCGGCCGGTATGAACGAGCTTGTCGAGGCCCTTTATAGAGACCTGTCAGACATCGTCAGGCTTGATACACAGGTGATTTCCATCAGGAGGATGGGGAGGGATGGTTTTTCCTGCCTTACGGCGGATGGCGAAGAGATAGAGGCAACCCACGTTGTTGTGGCCTGTCCTGCAAGAGAGGCCTCGCGCATCATGTCAAGGTCCTTCCCTGCAGCAGCGGATGCGGCCTTTTCTATTTATTATCCGCCGATAAGCATAGTGGCCATCGGTGTGCACGAAAGGCATTTGCCCGGACCTCTTGACGGTTTTGGTTTCCTGTGTCCATCGAGGGAGAAGAGGGATATCCTTGGCGTCCTTTGGGATTCGTCGATATTTTCCGGAAGGGCGCCGAGCGGGTATTGTTTGATAAGGGTCCTTATAGGGGGCGCGAGGGCGCCTGAACTGGCAAGGATGCCTCAAGAAAATATTGTCCAAACGGCCTTGAAGGAACTTAAAGACCTTTTGGGCCTAAAGGCCGGCCCTGAATTCGTCAGGGTCTTCAAGTGGGATGAAGCGATACCGCAATACAACGTGGGACATGCCGATGTAGTCCGCAGGGTTGTCGAAGGGTTTGACAGTGACAGGATAAAGATACGTTGCAATTGGGTCGGAGGTGTGAGCCTGAACGACTGCGTTGCAAACTCAGAGACCTTGGCTAGAGAGATGGCGCAGGATGGGAACAGTTGAGGGTTTAACCAGAAGCTTTGATTGCATTATAGCAGGGGCAGGACCAGGTGGTGCCTATCTGGGTTATCTACTTTCTTCGCTTGGGTTGAAGTGCCTTATCCTCGAAAAGAAATCCATCCCCCGTTACAAGCCTTGCGGCGGGGGGCTTACAAAACGCGCCCTTGATCTCCTGCCGTTTGATTTGACAGGGATTGTTGAAGATTGGGCTGTAAAGGCTAGGCTTTGCTTCGGCGGCGGTTTTATCCGGGAGGTTTTATTCGATCAACCGGTGATCGGTCTTGTGATGCGGTCGAGGCTCGATTCCTTTTTGGTGTCAAAGGCCCAGGAAGCGGGCGCAGTGGTCTTGACAGGAGTGGCTTTCAAGGATGTCAAGGCCGCATCTGGCGGAAGCCTCGAGGTGCAGACCACTGCAGGCGATTTTAAGGCCCTGGTCCTTGCCGGGGCCGACGGGGCAGGTAGCAGGACGGCTAGGGCGCTCGGGCTCTGGAAGAACAGGGTCGGATGTCCCGCCGTAGAGGCGGAGGTTTATCCCCTCAGCCGAGAATCCCTTGATGCCTGGCGCGGCATGGTTGAGTTTGACTTCAGTGCGGCGCCTAAGGGTTATGGCTGGGTCTTTCCAAAGGCCGATCACCTCTCTGTAGGGGTATTCTCAACAGGTAAAGAGACGAAGGGCCTGAGGGGTCGCCTGTTCGATTTTATGGTTTCAAGGGGCTTGAAAGAGCAGGATATAAAAGGGATCAGGGGTCATATGATACCGCTTGGACCGCATAACGGCCCTTTTGCTAGCCCCGTGGGTCTTCTCGTAGGTGATGCGGCTGGTCTTGCCGATCCGATAACTGGCGAGGGTATTTATCATGCCCTGAGACAGGCGGAATTGGCTGCAAGATGTATTGCCGCCACCTTAACTGGTAAAAACGGCAGGTTGACCGTCTATAACAGCCTTGTTCAGGAGGAATTTATCAGGGAACTGTCATATGCAAGGCGCCTTGCACATCTTTTTTATGGGATGCCTAGACTCAGTCGCCTGATGATGAGGGTTGGAACTGATAAGGTCATAGGTTATCATCTGGACATCATAACCGGTAGAAGGGCCTATAGAGATCTCTTTTTGAAGGCTGTAAATCCGCTGACCTTTCTGTCTTCCGCCTTCGGCTAGGCATAGCCTATGGTTTGACTATTTTTTTATTATATAGACATCTTTTCAACGGCCGGTTAAAAAGTTATCTTTATGCCCAGATCTGTATAGTATCCGGAGGTTTTCTATGTCAGGACATTCAAAATGGAGTACCATAAAGCACAAAAAGGGGGCGTTGGATGCCAAGCGGGGCAAGATTTTCACCAAGCTTATAAAAGAAATAATGGTTGCCGCCCGTCTTGGCGGGGGCGATCCAGCCAGTAACCCCCGGCTCAGGAATGCTATTATGGCCGCCAAGTCGGAAAATATGCCGAAGGAGAACATAGAAAGGGCTATCAAAAAGGGGACTGGCGAGCTTGAAGGCGCCAACTATGAAGAGATCTTATATGAAGGTTATGGGCCTGGCGGCGTTGCGGTGCTGGTTGAGGCCATGACAGATAACCGCCAGAGGACAGTCTCTGATGTGAGGCATATATTCTCAAAGCGGGGTGGGAGTCTAGGTGAACCGGGTAGTGTGGCCTGGATGTTTGAGAAAAAAGGGCTTATCATTGTAGAGAAATCGAGCATTGACGAAGAGTCGCTTATGACATTGGCCCTTGAGGCAGGGGCTGAAGACCTGAAGGAGAATGAGTCGGATTGGGAGATACGCACCACCCCTGATTCGTTCGAAGCCGTAAGGGCCGCAATAGAGGCCAAGGGCATAAAGATCGAGGAGGCACAGGTGACAATGGTCCCTAAGACTGTCGTAAAGATCGAGGATGAACAGCAGGCAGGTCAGATATTGAGGCTTATGGAGGCAATAGAAGATAATGACGATGTTCAGCATGTCTATGCGAATTTCGATATATCCGACAGTCTTCTTGAGAAGTTAGGATAAAGATGTCAGATGGGCTTATTCTTGGCATTGATCCCGGCAGCATTGCCACAGGCTACGGCATCATAAAGAAGGATGGGGACAGGCTTTGCTTTGTTGATGCAGGTGTCATTAGGCCAGGATGTCGCAGGGCTCAAGGCGATAAAGATGGGAACAATTTGGCAAAGAGGCTTGAGTGTATATATGCCGGTCTTGGCAAGGTGATAGAGCGTCTTGCCCCTGAGACCTCGGCTATAGAAGGTATATTTCACAAGAACAACCCTAGATCGGCCCTGCTTCTTGGACATGCAAGGGGGGTTGCCATTTTGGCCGCTGTGCACCGCGGTCTCTGTGTCTATGAGTATTCGCCGATGGAAATCAAAAAGGCTGTCGTGGGCTATGGCAGGGCGGAAAAACACCAGATCCAACAGATGGTTAAGGTGATGCTGAATCTACAGGAAAAGGTGGCTCAGGATGCATCGGATGCACTTGCCGTTGCCATATGTCATGCCAATTCAATGAGATGCAGGCGCATGATGGTAGGTATCTCGTCAAGGTTGAATAGGAGATGATAGGTTATCTCAAGGGCAGAGTGGAGAGGCTTTGGGACAAGAGGGGTATCATCCTTGACGTAAACGGCATAGGTTATGAGATACAGATGCCTGCTCCGGCCGTTTCAAGACTTGAATCCATAGGAAGGGAAATAACCGTCTTTACGCATCTTGTATGGAAAGAAGACGCGGTTTCGCTTTACGGTTTTGAGGGGATGGAGGAGCGCGATATGTTTAGGATGCTCATCGAGGTGTCGGGCGTAGGTCCAAAGATGGCCTTGAATATCCTCTCGATGTTTACTGTACAGGAACTCTTAAAGACGATAGCCGGTTATGACATAAAAAGGCTTCAGGCCATACACGGCGTGGGCAAGAAGACGGCAGCTAGACTGTGCGTCGATCTTAAGGAAAAGGCAAGGCTTATTCTTGTCGAACAACAGAAAACGCAGGCCAGCGGTGGCATTGCAAAAGCAGGTCCAGGTGTTTACGAAGAAGAGGTTATGCAGGCCCTTTTAAACCTTGGATACAGTCGTTTAGAGGCCAGATCCGCGCTTGAAAGGGCGCATGCCGAGCTTGGAGAAGGGACGGGGATCGAGAGGCTCGTTAAGACCGCATTAAGCTTTTTGGGTAAAGGTGTATGTTCATCATGAAAGAGGCTGCGCCCTTGCTCAACCGAGACAGAGAACTTGATCCCAAGCCCATAGGAGAAGAAAGAGGTATAGAGCCTGGACTTCGCCCAAAAAAGTTGTCCGAATATGTCGGACAAAATGATGTCAAATCCAGCCTTGAGGTCTTCATTTCAGCTGCCCGCATGCGTGGAGAGACCCTTGATCACGTATTGTTGCATGGTCAGCCTGGCCTCGGAAAGACTACGCTCGCTAATATCATAGCAAACGAGATGGGTGTCAATCTGAGGGCCACGTCCGGTCCTGTAATTGAAAGGCCTGGAGACCTTGCCGCTATACTTACAAATCTACAAGATGGTGAATGCCTGTTCATAGACGAGATACACAGACTCAACCCGGTGGTCGAGGAGATACTCTATCCTGCAATGGAGGATTTCCAGCTCGATCTTGTTATAGGACAGGGTCCAAGCGCACGCACTATCAAGATCGATCTGCCGCGTTTTACACTGATCGGGGCCACCACAAGGACGGGTCTCTTGTCGCCGCCGTTAAGGGACAGGTTTGGTGTGGTATTGAGGATGGAATTCTATCATGAGCGCGAACTCTATGAAATAGTAAGACGTTCTGCAGCCATTATGGGTATTTCAATCGACGAAGGCGGAGCAATGGAGATAGCCTCGAGGTCCAGAGGTACGCCCAGGATATCGAATAGGCTCCTGAGGCGTGTACGAGATTATGCCGAGGTTAGGGCAAACGGGCATATATCCGCCGAGGTGGCGGACATGGCCCTGTCTCTGATCGACGTTGACAAAAGCGGACTTGATCGTATGGATAGATTGATATTAAAGGTTATAATCGACAAATTTTCAGGCGGCCCGGTCGGACTTGAGACTATAGCAACATCTGTCGGAGAGGAAAGTGATACTATAGAAGATGTCTATGAGCCCTATCTCATCCAGAAAGGTTACCTTCACAGGACGCCGAGGGGCAGGGTCGCAACTGATATGGCCTACAGACACCTGGGGAGGAGGCGCTGATTAAAAAATAAGGAGCGATACAACCATATTATGGAAAAAATAACGCATGTGCCACTTGAACCAAGTGCACTTCGGCTGAACATTGACCCCAATGGCCTTGGGTTCGAGACCCTCTTTGGACTTGAAGAAAACGAGGAGACAGAGACCTTGGCCCAAGAGCGGGCTGTCAAGGCCCTCGCCTTCGGCCTTGAAATAAGACATCCTGACTTCAACGTATATGTTGCAGGGCCGAAGGAGACAGGGCTTTTTGATCTGGCGCGGATGTATGTCGAGCAGGTGGCAAAGACCTTGCCGTCATCCCCTTCCGATTGGTGCTATGTCTATAACTTCAAAGACCATGATTCACCCATAGCTATAAGGCTTGAGCAGGGGAGGGGGCGTGAATTTAAAAGGGATATGTCTGTGCTTGTGGATAATCTTAAGCTGCATATCCCGAAGATATTTGAGAGTGAGATCTACATATCCCGCAAGGAGGAGATTATAAGGGCCTTCAATAAGGCGAGGAGTCAGGTATTCGAAGAACTCGATAGGAAGGTGCGTGAAAGCGGTTTTATCCTTCAGGCAGACCAGACCGGTATGATGGTGATCCCTGCCAAGGGAGAGGGCGTCCCATTTACCCCTGATGAGCTTTCGACCCTTTCCGAAGAACAGCAAATGGAGCTCAAGACCAGGTCTGAGATGTTGCATAGAGAGATGGGCAGCACCATGCGCCACGTCCATCAACTTGAACAGGAAGTGAGCGAAAGGCTGAGGGCCCTTGATGCGGAGATGGTAGGACAGGTTTGTGATCGCTTTATTGATGAGCTCAAGAAAAAATATGAAGGTCATGGCCTTATCCAGGATTATTTGTCTGACGTCAAGGCGGATGTCATAAAGAATATGGACGACTTCCGTTCAAAGCCACAGGCACAGACGCCTTTCCCTTTCCCTATGATGACCCCGAGTTTCACCCAGTATGAAGTCAACCTCATCGTCGATAACATTGAGACAAAGGGTGCGCCAGTAGTCATAGAGAGCAATCCGAGTTATCCGAATCTATTTGGTTCGATCGAGAAAAAGGCCCAATTCGGGGCGCTTGTTACAGACTTTACGATGATCAAGGCCGGTGCCTTCCACAAGGCCAATGGGGGATATCTGATTATCAAGGCCATGGATCTCCTAAAGTGGCCCTTTTCCTATGAGGCCTTAAAGAGATCTTTAAGAGATCGGAGGCTTGAAATCGAAGATCCGGGTGAGCAATTTGGTCTTTTTACCACAAAGACATTGAAGCCCATGGCCATTCCACTGGATATAAAGATTGTCCTTGTGGGGAATTCAGAGATATATCAGCTGCTTTATAATTTTGATGAGGATTTTAGGGAGCTTTTTAAGGTGAAGGCCCATATGGATGTGCATGTGGACAGGAACGAGGCCAGATTGGGTCAGTTATTGCAGTCGGTTAAGACGATAGTAAAAAAGAACGGCCTCAGGGATATCCATAACACTGGGATCGCAAAACTTATCGAATACAGCGCCGAACTTGCCGGCTCGCAGGAGAAATTGAGCCTTAAGGTATCAGATATCGCTGATCTTATATGTGAGGCCGATTTTTGGGCCGCAAAGGATGGAAGCCCATTGATCACCGGCGAATATATCCAAAAGGCTATGAACGAAAAGGCCTACAGGTGTAGGCTCTATGAAGATCACCTCCAAGAGCTTTTGGCCAAGGGTATCATTAAGGTGAATACTAGCGGCAGAGCGGTCGGGCAGGTCAACGGTCTTGCCATCTACGACCTCGGGGACTATATCTTTGGCAAGCCATCCAGGATTACGGCCAACATATCCTTGGGCAAGGAAGGCGTTATAAACATAGAACGTGAAGCAGAATTGAGCGGCAGTATTCATACCAAAGGGGTCATGATCCTGTCGGGATATCTTAGGGCATATTTTTCTGCGGATAGGCCTTTGACCCTTGCAGCTACCATCTGTTTTGAGCAGAGCTATGGGATGATTGACGGAGATTCTGCGTCTGGTGCCGAGCTGTTTGCGTTGCTCTCGGCGCTTTCCGGTATGCCTATCGACCAAGGGATCGCCGTAACTGGCGCTGTGAGCCAAAAGGGAGAGATATTGCCTATAGG